>NZ_JBWKME010000001.1:0-1223 GCF_056431085.1 Mesorhizobium waitakense
AGGCGTGGCTCGATCAGGGCAGATCTCGTTGAGTGGTGCGAAGGCAGCGACCATGCCAGGATGGCAATCCCGGCAGAGCATCCAACGGGGATTGCGAACCTTCACGGTGCCGAAAACAGTTCTGATTTTGCGCGTCCCATCGCTGCCTCCTTGAAGAAGCGACGGTGATGGACTGCTTGGGCCTAACAACCCGTATTCGACCCCAGAGAAATTACCGGTCTCGCAGCGAGCCAAGCGCGAATCTCAAATTAAATGCAAATTCTCAATTGTCTGCTGACGCATAGATCCTCTAGTCGACGAATCGCAAAGGAACGATATCGCGTGCTTTGCTGAGTGCACCTGGGACGACGAGGTATTGGATGCCCGAGAAAATCAAGTTGATCCGACGCTCGGCGCTCAACACGGGCCGCGGCGCTAACCTCTCCGGATAATGACGAAGCATCGAAACAGCCGTTGCCGTCCCTTTTCCCAGTTAGCAGCGCTCCATTTTGAGGGCTCGATGAGGGTATGTTTGACCGGAGACCGGCTGACGTAACGCGGAGGCCGTCGCCAACGGATGGCTGAAAGCAGGCCTCGCACAGTTGTTGCGATGCCGGATGTGCTCTTCGCACGCTATCCGGCGCTCCGTGCACTCGCCGCAGGTTCTCATCTGCTGCGCGCTTCGCCCTGCGGACAGCAGACAGCGAAGCCTCCACTGCCTCGAAAAGCTCGCGACGGTGGCTCAATTCCGTGACCGGCTCGCCATTTTGGGGAGGTAATCCGTGCAGATGCCTGGCGTTGATCATCCAATCCATCTCCTGACCGCTTCATTTGGCACCGACCTCTTTCAGCCGGCGGATCCTTCCGACCGCCGGATCATGTTGACGATCCCTCGGGAGATTTGCCTCTTGTAAAGAACATGACGGTCTGCGCCGTCTTACCTACGTTGCTGTTACTCTACCGTGCAGTGGCCTTGGAAAATATGACAGATGGACCACAATAATCGGGTTTAAGCTGAAGACTTCTCAGCGAATCCTGAAAAAGGAAACAGCAGGTCTTCGATCTTCATGATGCATCAAGCGGTCGCCCTTTGCAGTCCGCTGAATGTGTTTTGCGGGCGCGGCAGACCGAAATGGTCCCGTAGCGTTGCCCCGTCATAGTCGTGCCGGAAAAGTCCGCGCCTGCGCAAGATCGGCACCACCTCCTCGGCGAATATGTCGAACCCGCCCTGTAGATAGGGCGGC
>NZ_JBWKME010000002.1:0-41875 GCF_056431085.1 Mesorhizobium waitakense
CCTTTCCCTTCTGATCGGCTGGGGTTCGATCAGAAGTTGCGCTGGAAACGGACGATGCCGCCAACGCTATCCTTCTTGTCGGCCTTGGTGAAGTTGCCGAACGGAGTGCCATCATCGAAGTGACCGAAATGGTCCCAGTCGACTTCGGTCGTGATCGTGAAGCCCGGAACGATGGTGTAAGCGACGTTCGCAGCCAGAGCGATGTTCTTGTCGTCATCAGCCGAAGCCTGGACGTTGAACGCTGCCTTGGCATTGAACTTGTAGGTGCCACCGCCCCAGACAGCCCACTTGCCGCCCCACGGCTTGTAGAAGCCGCGGCCATGAGCGTTGACGGCGTTGGTGGGGTCGGTGAGGTTGTTGTCGGTGCCGTAGCCGCCCATGACGAACAGCGACAGTTCCTTGCTGACGTTGACGTCCAAACGAACCTTGCCGGCCACTTCCTCGTAGTTGCTGTCATAGGCGACAACGCCGGTGATCGCACCCCAGTCGGCCTTGTACTTCAAGCCGCCGACGACATGCGGAACATAGCTGTCGATCGTGTTGGCGCCTGAGCCTTCTTCCAGCGAGACAACGCCCGAGAAGCCACTGCCAGCGTCGAAGTAGTAGCTGACGACGTTGGTGTCCTTGATCCCGTACGGGATGATCGTGTCCTGGATGACATTGCCGGCATAGCCGATGAACGCGTCGTAGGGCGTCTCATCCTTACCGACGCGCAGGCCGCCGAGCTGGATCCACGCGAAATGCAGGTCGACCGGCTTGTTGGCGGCGGGATTGCTGTCGACGTTACCGCGCCCATCAGTGACAAGGTTTTTGTCACCGAAATTAAAGCGCGTTTCGGTGTAGGTCTTCAACGTGCCGAGCTCGGTTTCCTGGCCGGTCCAAGTCTTCAGCGTGAAGCGGGTGTTCTTAAACCAAGTGCTGTTCTCGCTGCCGTTTTGTACGTCGGTGGTCTTAGCGCCATCGAACGTGCCGATGTCGCCCACGCCGGCGTCATAGCGGACGTAACCGCCGATGCGCAGGCAGGTCTCGGTGCCGGGAATGTAGAAGTAACCTGCGCCATAGACGTCGCAGATCTTAACGTATTCGGCCGGTTCCGGCTCGGCGACGACGACCGCATCGGCGGCGCGGGCGCCGGAAACTGCGATCAGGGTCGCAGCGGAGCCGAGAAGAAGGCTCTTGATGTTCATTTTCTTGAATCTCCAGTCAAAGGTTCAAGACAGGCTTCGGCAGGTCACTTGGGCTTTCCTGCCACCCCGTCCTCATCGTTGAAAAAGTCGCGCACCGTGCGGCTTCTTCGCGCTCGACATGGCCGACTTCGCTGCAGTGCACAAACGGAGATTGAAACTGGAAAGCGGCTCTTTGGCTATTTAAGAAGTATTGTTGCGGAAATATCACGAAGATGCGTCTAAATTTGGCACAGATTGCACAAGCGGCACAAAGGAAACGTGGGATAGCCTGAGTTGAGTCTATTTATGACTGTCTTTGTAAAGGGACGTTACTCATCTAGTGAGCGGCATTACAATTGCAAACTAATCGATTTGAAAATCAGAACGTCAAACCCAAGAGTTGATACTGCCGGTCGATGAAAAGTCGCGTGCGGCCAGTATGACCTCGTGCACCATGTCGTGCTTGAGCATTTCAATGGGAATGCGGCTGTCGAGATCTGGTGAAGGGCGAGCCAACCAAAACCAGGCCAGCCTTGGATTGGGAATCAGGGACAGCACCTCACTGATCCCTAGCGCCGGCCTGCCGTCGATGAACTGGGCTAGCGGGAAGACATGCTTGCGGCCGCCCTTACGCAAGGCAATGACTTCGTTGCGCCTTTGCCAGCGATGAAGCGTCGAGCGCGGTATGCGGAGCTTCTCTTCCAAATAGGTCGATCCGGCAACTTCGCCCGCCCAGTCCTCGATCACCATCGATTGGAGCTCTGCGGCTCCCTCGGCAACGTGTTGGAACGCAGGCTGGCCGGGTCCGGCCGCCGGCGCTGGCCTCCCCGAAGCGTAGTCCGCTCCGGCGGGGTGGCTGTGCGCGATCTTGTTTGCCATCGTGCGGAAGAACTCGGAGGCGAGCGCAGTCAAGTCGCCCTTGAGAGAGCCGATCGCGAGCGACTGTGCCTGCGGCAGGAAGGGCAGGGCGGCGGCCACACTGCCCGCAATCGCGCTGACGGAAACGAGCGCCTCGGCGTCCAGCAGGACACCATGCTGCGTCAATGCCTGTTGCACCGCCTCGCCCACCAGACCCGCCAAGGCTTCGTGGGATATCCCAACCATCGGATTTGGAAATCTGGTCATGTATCTGACTTGCCGGCCACGCGCGCTCGTCCCCAATTGCGGCCGGTTGAAAGGCTACAGCAGGAAGACGGAAAGGTAACGACCATAGACACAGCGACCTGACAGGCAGCTGTCTTGCATTTTTTCATACCCCAACTGGCTGCCCCGAAATGTCAGTCGCGGGACGCCTCAGTGTGCGTGTAGGGGTGGTGTGTGACAGATGCACGACAGACCGCGTTGTTTGATGCCCTTATAGAGTGACGCACCTTTACTATTGCACTCTTGCTGCTTTGCTTCGGGCGCGGCCGCGGAGCTTGGCCACTGGAAGACATCTGCGGGAATTGATTGGTGGTGTCCCAATGGTCGATGATGGTGGCAGCCGCCGGGGAATCTCGAGCGCATAGGCAAAGAGTTTGGCGATCGTGACTTTTTGCTACCGGAGATCATTGCCTACCTGGGCTCGATTGGTCGGTACATAGAACCCCACTCGCCAGCGCCGCATTGGTCAGAACATCAGAGAACACAGTAGGGAAAGGTGCGCTCAGTCCACCTACGTTGCTTCTTTCCTTACACCGTCCACCAAGTGGCGAATGCTATCGCGAAAACGGTTACCACGATCCAGAACATACACGTCTGGTCTCCGTTTCGGCCAGATTCGCCATCTTCGAACACGTCGTAACCTCCCATTCCTCCAACGGTAAGCATTCCATACCACAACAGGAACACTATCGAGCTGCTCGCGAGCGAGGGGAGTGACATGGGTTGGGCTAGCATCCGCCAGAAAACTCTCTGGACGAACCACTGGGGTCGGTAACGCGTATCCACGGCTCACCAGGTACGCGACCAGGCTTGAGGGGTCGCGGTATCGCCTTCACCACTGCGTGAACATGGCTTTGTGCCGCGACTGACACGCTACGGACGATCTTTGAGCCGTCCATCTCTTCGACTTTGAAACGTTCCATCGACCTGCTTTCTCGCAACCGACAATTACCAAAATCCGAAACGAATGGAACTGCCATGGACCGACCTTCGTAAGCGATTGCAAGGCTAAGAGCGGGCAAAGGAGTCCTAGTGTACTGCTGTCTCAAAAATGGAGCTAAGGCCGTTTCGAAAACCTATACTTAACCGTAGTGCCAATGTGGCTTTGGTTCTGTTCTCAAAAACATAACCCCGATCTTGTCTGCTCGTCGCCACTTAACAACAGACTTATAGCCTATGCCGTCAATCGGGATGTAGAGAAGGAATTCATCCGGAACGCGCGCTTCAATTGACACCTGCAACTCCGCACCTTTGGAATGCATGTTTCGGACAGTGCACTTGACCTCAGAATTTGATATACCTGTCAGTATCGTCGCTCCTTTGAGAACGCGCCGACGCCGCTGTTTTCTCAATTCCTCACCGCCGTGCATAAAACACCCATGGACGAGTAATGTCGGATTGCCACGAGCGCTTCTTTACTTGCCCGCAGCGTGGCCGGCAAGCCGGGACCGCCCATTCCCAGAAATAAGCGGCAAGTCCTGATGAAACTTCCTACTGGCGGCAGTAATAAGGGCGACCGTTGATGAATTTGGTGGTGCCGTAGGTGGATGGGCCGCAAGTGATGGCGGGGTTGTCGGCCAGATAGATGGCCGTGGCGGTGACGACGCCGGTGGTGCTGACACCCTTGCCGAGATAGACGCCGGTGGTGGAGACTTCGACGATGTTGCCATCGCCCAGAACCACCTGATTGGACTTGCTGGGCTGGGCGTTGAAGCCAACGCCGGTGACGTTGCTGAACGTATTGGACACGACGCTACTGTAGACAGCATAGGCACCTAGGGCGGTGACGTTGCTGCCGATGTTGTTCCGTCCCGCAAGATAACCCAAGGTGGCAGCGTTGAGGCCCGTATTGTACTGGCCTGCATAGGAGCCGATGACGGTGGAGTTGGAGCCAGTATTGTACTTGCCGGCTGCAACGCCTACCGCCACAAGGGCGTAGCCGGAGTTGAGCTGGCCGGCCTCTTCACCCACTGCCGTCACGAAGGGGGACGTGTTGTCCTTTCCTGCGAAATAGCCGATGCCCGTAAGGTGGGTCATAGTGTTGTTCTGCCCGGCAAGGCCACCGACCAAGGTGGAATAATCCCCGCTGTTATTCTGACCCGCAGCATAGCCCAAGGCGGTGAGGTTGCTGCCAGTGTTGTTTTGGCCAGCGCTCATACCGACCGCAGTGAGGTTGGTGCCGGAGTTGCTATATCCCGCGTTGGTGCCCACGGCGGTGACATTCGGCATGCTGTTGGACAAGGCCGCAGCATAACCAACGGCGGTGAGGTAGTTGGCGGTGTTGTTCTGGGCTGCGGCATAGCCCAAGGCGGTGACCTGGACGCCCGTATTGTTTTTGGCTGCGCTAGAACCGATGCCGACGACGTTGGAGGTGGTGACGATATCCAGCAAGCCCCGGAGGTTAAGGTTGCCGCTGGGGCTAATGATGGCGCTGGCTGTACCGGAGATGATCCGGTCGGTAACCGTGCTGATGCCAGTGAGGCCGGAGCCGTTACCGACGAAATTGGTGGCGGAGATGGTGCCTGTGATACTAACGCCCTTGCCGACATAAACGCCGCTGGTGCTTACTTCCACCACGTTGCCGTTGCCCAGCACCACCTGGTTGGACTTGTCGGCGGTATAGACGTTGTAGCCCAGCAGGGTGACGTTGCTGAAGGTGTTGGAGGTGCCAGCCCAAGCCCCCAGGGCGGTGACGTTGTTTCCGGTGTTGTTCTGCGCGGCGGCATGCCCGACCGCCGTGAGGGCACTCCCGGGATTGTTCTGACCGGCAAAATCGCCCAACGCTGCGACGTTGGAGCCTGAGTTGAAATTTCCGGCCGACTTGCCGACAACCGTAACATTACTCCCGGTATTGCTATACCCGGCACCCTTGCCGAGGGAGACCACATTGGTGCCAGTCACGATTTCCAGTCGCCCGAGCATGGTAACGGTTCCGTCGGGGCTGATAATCGCGGCGCTCGTGCCGCTCACAATGCGATCGGTGGCTACCGTGACGCCGGTGAGGCCGGATCCATCCCCCACAAACGTGCCCGAAATGGTCGAGCCGCTAATTATTGGCGCATCTGAAGGGCAACCGATATCGCCGCGGCTAGCCTCGCCATAGCAAAGCCGGCCACCTGTGACGCCCATGGTGGCGGAGATATTGGCGACAGCGCCCCAATCTTGCGCCCACGCTGGCGCCACCACCAGCAAGGCGGCGAGCAGCGACAGGCGGCATAGGAGATGCATAGGCCACTCTACCGCAACCTCAACCGCTTGGCGTCGCCAGTGACGCCAAATGGGGCAACCGCCGTTGCGGCTACGCCACGCCGGGCTGTTTCACCTCGGCCGACTTCGCCTAGGTCAGGCGCCGGCGCGTGATGATGGGGCGAGCCGAAAATGAACGGTGAAGCGGAGTAAAAGCGCAACAAGCCGCCCGGTGGGGCGGCTTTTTGGGTAGGCTCAGGCTTAGTTGACGGTGTTGGCCGCGTAGCAGACGGTTACAAGGCTGGCGGTTGGCTGAGCGGTCGGGATGGTGGTCGCACCGCCGAGCGTGCTGTTCAGGCAGGCAGTGGTGCCGTAAACCACGCGGCCCTTGGTGGCGTCGATCGCGCCATCGATGGCCTTGTCGGCTTCCTTCGCGTCGGCCAGGGGCATGTCAGCAAACTGGACAACCATGCGCTGGTCGCTACCGACGGTGGCCATGGTGTTGGCCTGTTCGGTGATGATACCGGTCGTGGAGTTGCCACCGCCGAAACCATGGTAAACCACGGCGGAGGTGCCGGTGCCGGTTATGCGGAAGCCGGGCAGGATGTTGCGCAGGTCGGTTTTGTCGATGTTGCTGGCCCAGCTGGCAGCGGGGATGGTGTTATTAACCAAAACGGCGATGTTGCTGGTAGGGGTGCCGGCGGTAGTAAGAGCCACGTGCGGCCACACGTGCTGGCCGGAATAGAACTGGCCGTTAGCGTCTTCAACCTGCTTGAGCTGGGCACCGGCCTTGGTACCGCTGGAGCGGTTGATGAGCTGCCAACCCACGGTGATGATCACGAGGGTGATAAGGATGGCGATGATGGCGACGATCAGAATGGTCTGGTCGATCGTATAGCCCTTGTTGGAGGTAAGACGGCTGAAAAGGCTGTTGAAAGTGAGTTGCATAGTCATGAGGTTCCTTGCTGATTGTTGGGTCTTGAGACCTATGGTACCTCGCTCCAGATGTTCTGACAGGCGGTGGGGAAATTTCTGACAGGCCGGTGTGTGATTTGTGCACTGGCCCAGTGGGGTGCAGTCAGGTAGGAAAACGAAGGAGGCGGAGCTCAAGGCTTTCCTCCTGCTTTTTTCACTTCTCCTCCAAAAGGGCGATGCTCGGTCGTGGGGAAGTGCCGCGCAAAACAGATCGGGCGAGGGGTCAGTTGGTGACACTGTCGCGGACGGAGAACCCGATCCGCCCCATTCCAGTGACTATTAGTGCCGGATGAACGTCCCGACCAAAGATCGGTTACATGAAAGATACATGGGAAGAATCGACTGGATCGGTTTTCATGTAACTATTTGAATAATATGGCGCACCCGGCGCGATTCGAACGCACGACCCCTTCCTTCGGAGCGCCAACCGTACGACAATACGAGATTATTGAAATTCGTAATCATTTGTTTTCTGGTCATTTTTGTTGATGTACTCAACATCATTACTTCACTTTCTATGTAACATTTGCTATAAATCGGTTACATGGAAGTTACATGAAATGCCTAAATTGTTTTTGACTGACGATCTTGTTTTTACTTCGAGTTGCCCACTTGGGAAAGGTCAGGAAATATACTGGGATTATCCAGTTGGAGTGGACGGTCGTATACGAAGTGACTCCGTTTCGGGCCTGGGGCTCCGTGTTACTGAGTTGGGGCACAAGGCCTTTGTCCATGCTTACAGGTTCAATGGCAGGCGTTATCGAACAGTGCTCGGGTCTACCGTCGTCCTCAACGTATCCTCTGCCCGGCTGGCGGTCGGCAAACGGCAACGCCGCCTGGAGGTCGGGGATAATCCAGATTTCGACCGAACCGACCCTCGCCGTGCTCATCTTCTAACGGTCCGTGAGGCGATCGACCGCTATTGGGAAAGCCATGTGAGCGGCCTCTCCGCCGGCTACCGCTACAATTTCGCGATCTTTGTGGCCCATTGGCTGCGGCCCACGCCGACGGTGGCAAGCAAGCGCGGCCACAACAGTCGGCGTCGTTACAAAGATTTCGGGACGATGTTCGCCGACCGGCCGCTTTCCTCGATCAAGCCGCTGAATATCGAGGAATTCCAGAAGCAATTTTCGTCGGGATACGTGTTCAACAGCGCGCTACGGCACGTACTGGCGCTCTATAACTGGGCCATCCGTATGCAGTTGGTGGACATGCGCAACCCCTGCACTCCTATCCGAGCCCGGAAGGTTATACGCCGACGCCGGGATTACTCAACAGAGCAGATCCGCCAAATCGCAGCTCACATCTTCTATCCGGTGTTCGAGGCACCGCCTGAAATTGATCACCTGGAAGGGTTCGCCAAACGGAACATGGCTCTGGTCAAGGGGCAGGTGGCAACCGCCAACGACCAGATGGAGGAGCTCTCCAATTTTATGGGCATCCTGTTCCTGACCATGGCCCGCCCCAGCGATCTGACCAAGGCGGAATTCGACCATTTTGATCTGGAGAAGCTTGTCTGGCACAAGCACAACACCAAGGGCATCAAACTGTCGCGTTCGCTCTATGAATACGCCTACCGTTCGGTGCCGATCCATCCTAGGGTGGCCGGGATGGTGCAGGCCCAACGCCTCCGCTGGCCTGAAAGCAAGTTACTGTTCCCCTCGCACACCGATATGACCCAGCCCCGCGACAATTTCCGCAAGGGGCTGGACAGGTTCAAAGCGATGCCGGGCGTTCCGGAGTATTTCCAGCTTTACGACCTCAAGCGGATTGCCATCTCCCTGATGTTGACAGCCCAAGGCGTATCGCACGAGGCCGTGTCACACTACGTCGACCACAAAGGAAATCTTGAAACGACCATGATCTACGACCTCGGCCTTGTAGACCCGATGCGCCCGGTGACTGAACGGCTTGGCGTCCTGCTCGGCGTCTAGTGCTTGACGTCATTTTTCGTTTGTGAGGCAATGGGCCTGCGGCGATGTTCAGCCGCGACAATCCACAACGAAAGCTATGCCCATGGAAGTCATGCAGGCGCTTGTGTTGACCAGCACCCAGCTGCGCGACATGCTGACGGAAGCTGCTCGAGAGGGAGCGAGTTTGGCCGTCGCGTCATTGCGTGCGGAACTTCATCAGGCGCCCGACGACGCCACCCTCAAGAAACTCCGGGCCTACCTGGCGGACCCGGCCTGCCTTGCCAATCCGCAAGACCATTGGGCGCATAGCGAGCTCATCCGCCGGATTCAGCCGACGGCGCGCGGCAAGCCAAAATCCACGGCGTGGTTTATGCGATTCCAGAGAGAGACGGGACTGAACGAGTGCTTCACCCGCCCAAGCCCCGCCTACGGTCGACGCAGGGAATGGTCCTTCGCCGACATCAAGCTGGCTTGGGATGCCTACTACCGCAAAGGGTAAGCAGCGAGGCTACATCGCTTTATTATTTGTGCAAGGCTCGCGAAACTTCCGCAAAAGCCGAAGTGATCAAACAAGCGCGCCAAAACTATAAGAGCGCCGGCTCACAAAACATTGCTCACGCACATAACTTACTTTGAAAGGTATGTCTTGACTTTCGGATCGGGAAGCGCTGTCTAGCCGTCTCTTGCGCCCAGGCTAGGGGTTCTTCAGTGACTGTTCGAATAAGGCTTCCCGGCGGCACGTTGAAGGTCAAGAATTATCGTGAACTGCGCGCTCGAGAACGTCAGAGGCGGATGCCCGTAGTCAAGCTCGGTCCAATCTACCTTATTTGGTGGTCCAATAGGCAAAAGCCAATCGACGATTAACCGCTAGGCTGACGGAGGCATCTGTGATCGCTTCGAAGAGGTAAGCCATGCGTTGTGATTGGGGAAGTACATCATCGCCAACGGTGAATGCCACGATCCTCTACCAACAACGCGAAGGGCATGGCACTTTCGTGCGAATGGCGCGTGCCGCGCAGTAATGTTATACAGGCGATCACCAAAAAAATAAGCTTGGATGAGGTAAAGCCAGACAGATCTTAAGACGTGTAGGCAGATCGAGCTTCCGGCGGAAATCATTGCACAGACACGTATTTAAAAACCTATGAGCCGCGAAGTATGTTTTGACGCGGATTTTTGGTGTCAACTTTTGCGTTATCGGAAGCAGGTGTACATGATACGTGATATGAACCAAACAATACGCGGCGCGATAATCCAGACGCGAGGAGTGAAAGAGTCCAACGTGGTGATAGGCAACGCTGCAATGGTATCGGTAGCAAATTTAGTTTCTATGGCGGTCACGTTACGCAGTCCATTGGTTCAGTCGTAGAATCATTCAACCAAGCGATCGTTATACGGAAACAATAAGACATCTTGATCAATGATCATGGCATGCCTCCAATGCTTGGGGCAAAAGTAACTAAACGTAGACTGCTTGCTTGCAAGCTCGCGCGAAACATGAATATCTTAGTTCGCTTGTGCGGCCGGCGGGCAGGGCTTCGCGAGAGCGCGGCGTTGGGGTTGGGGATATGTATTTTCCAAGGTTTCTTGTCGGTGCGACGATCACTCTGCTGGTCGTCGTGATCTGGGTTTACCATACAACCGATTCGATCTGGCGAACGGTAGGCTGGGCGATGCTCGTCGCTGCCATTCTCCAGATAGGGTATTTTGCCGCTGTAGTGTTATTGATCTATCTCGACGTGTCCAAACCCGCCGAGACAATTGATTCGAGCACAGGCGACGAAACTGGGTCGCTTCCGATCAGGCGGGACGGCATATCTTTCTGATGCCGTTGAAGGCGTATGACCTTCGGAACCGTTTTGGCGAGAATGTTCGAGGCAACCACTGCATCCGCCGCGAACGAGGCTGCCTTCCCAATGTCGAGGGCAACAAGCCGGACAATAGCGCGTTTTCTGACGCTCGGGGCATAATACCGTCGATCATCAGGCAGTCCTTTCCCCCCAGATCGCGGCGGCGAGGCCACATGCCACGCCGACGCAATCAGCAACCCAGTCGAGTATATCGACATCGCGAGCTATCAACGGCAACCCCTGGAGAACCTCGATGCCGGCGCCAACCAACGCAAGGAAGATAATCAGCCTTATCTTTCGCTCCGGCCAGCCGAGGCTTCCAAGGAACATCAGGACGGCGAACGCCGTGATGTGGTTCAACTTGTCGTAGTGAAAGCCGATGTCGATCCCAAAATCCTTTAGGCGAGGCAACGGCAACAACGCGAGTGCAAGGACGACAACCAGCATAACCCCAAAAGCGACCCGTTCGGCGACTTTATAATATTTCATTCTGCTCCGACCAAGTCTGAACCCTGACCACCGTTCGCGACGGGTTGGAAGGTCGACTGCGGTGAACGCTGGGTTGAAAGAGTCATTCGACGGTCACCGATTTCGCCAGATTGCGCGGCTGGTCGACATCCGTGCCCATGAACACGGCGGTGAAATAGGCCAGCATCTGGATCGGCAGCGCGTAGATGATCGGCGAGATGATTTCCGGCACGTCCGGCAGCACGATCGTCTCCATCGTCTTGACGCTCACTTGTGCCGCACCCTTGCTGTCGGTGATCAGGATGATCTTGCCGCCGCGCGCCGCCACTTCCTGCATGTTGGACACCGTCTTCTCGAAAATGCGGTCATGCGGCGCAATCACGATGACCGGCATGTTCTCGTCGATCAGCGCGATCGGTCCATGCTTCAGCTCTCCCGCGGCATAGCCCTCGGCATGGATGTACGAAATTTCCTTGAGCTTCAGCGCCCCTTCCATGGCGAGCGGGAAGTTGGTGTCGCGGCCGAGATAGAGCACATCCTTGTGGCGGGAGAGATCGCGCGAGATCCGTTCGATCTGCCCGTCGAGCTTCAGCACCTCGCTGGCGAAGCGCGGCGCTTCGGAGAGTTCGCGCACCAGCATCCGCTCCTGCTCGGGCGAGATGGTGCCGCGGGCGACGCCGGCCCGCACGGCCAGCGAAGCCAGAACCGAAAGCTGGCAGGTGAAGCCCTTGGTCGAGGCGACGCCGATCTCGGGCCCGGCGAGTGTCGGCAGCACGACGTCGGATTCGCGCGCCATGGTCGATTCCCGCACATTGACCACCGCGCCGATCTTCATCCCGGCCTTGCGGCAATAGCGCAGCGAGGCCAGCGTGTCGGCGGTTTCGCCCGACTGGGAGATGAACAAGGCCGCGTCGTTCGAGGATAAAGGCATCTCGCGGTAGCGGAACTCCGAGGCGACATCGATGTCGACCGGCAGCCGCGCATAGCGCTCGAACCAGTATTTGCTGATCAGGCCGGCGAGATAGGCGGTCCCACAGGCCGAGATCGCCAACCGGTCGATTTTGCCAAAATCGAACGGCAGATCGAGCGGCTTCGAGACGCCGGAGACGAAATCGACATAATGCGCCAGCGTGTGCGAGATCACCTCCGGCTGCTCATGGATTTCCTTTTCCATGAAGTGCCGGCGGTTACCCTTGTCGACCATGAAGCTGGTCGAGAGCGACTGTTGACGTTTGCGGTCTACCTTGTTGCCGTCGATGTCGTAGATCACGACGCTGTTGCGGCGCACCACCGCCCAGTCACCATCTTCCAGATAGGTGATCGAGTTGGTGAAGGGCGCGAGCGCGATGGCATCCGAGCCCAGGAACATCTCACCGTCGCCGTGGCCAACGGCGAGCGGCGGACCGTTGCGGGCGCCGACGATCAGATCCTCGTCGCCCTTGAACATGACCGCCAGCGCGAAGGCGCCGTGCAGCCGCTTCAGTGCCTGATGCGCCGCCGCGACCGGCTTCAGTCCCTTGGCCAGTTCACGCGCCACCAGATGCGCGACGACCTCGGTGTCGGTCTGCGAGGAGAAAGTATAGCCGTCGCGCATCAGCTCATCGCGCAATTCTGCGAAATTCTCGATGATGCCGTTGTGGACGATGGCGACCCCGTCGGAAAAATGCGGATGCGCGTTGGTTTCGTTGGGCACGCCATGCGTCGCCCAGCGCGTGTGGCCGATGCCGATCGTGCCGTCGAGCGGCTCTTCCTTCAACCGGCGCTCGAGGTTGATCAGCTTGCCTTCAGCCCGGCGGCGGCCGAGCTCGCCATTCTCGATGGTAGCGACGCCGGCCGAGTCATAGCCGCGGTATTCGAGCCGTTTCAGGGCATCGACAATGAGCGACGCAACCTGCATTTGGCCGACAATTCCAATGATACCGCACATGCAGACAGTTCCTTCAATCCACTACAGAAAGCCGACCTAGTTCACAGCGTTGTCAGTCTCTGGCCACGTGGAAAATTGTGCCCGACCGTACCGTTGCACAATATGTCGCTACAAATAGCCAACAAATGTTAGCAATAGTAACAACAGGACTACACAAAAGCCTTAGGAAATCCTGCCAAAACGCCACTCTTAAATCAACCGATAGTTCATTACGTTAACAGAAACGTGACAAGTCGCCTCGCCTTGCGATATTAAAGAATAAACCACCGGGCGACACAACACAGCGCTATAAACGATGCTGTCTCACGCGCTGAAATGAGCCACTCACTTTTAGCGCTCTATCAGGAGCCCAGGGCCGTAGCGCATCATTTTACAATCGACAAGAACGGATGTAAAACAAAGTCAGAGATTGGAGATCTAGTTCTAAGGCAGAGGAGCGCGAGGCGGCGCTTAACAACGCGAGGAAACCCTGTCAAGCCCGCTACAGACCTTCCTTGACGCGATTATTATTTAATCGATTGTAGCGAAAAACCGCGCCAGTCAAGACTTGCGTTTAACACACAAGCATCATATGGCTCCGCAATATCGGCACGGTCCAACTTTTCGTTACACAAAGCTTTTGCGTACCTGCCGTGCGAGAAAGAAATATGACAAAGGCGGCCATCACACAAGTATGAAATATCTTACATAACAATCGCTACAGCCAATAGATGAAATATTAGCGACAGCTAATTTACAGTTATAGATAACAAAAGTATTTCATAATCTTTCAGTCAATGCCGATTTTTAGAAAAATAGTTCCTTGCGAGTCTGAAAGATGTAGCATAAATGATCTCCCCATAGCGGTCGAAGAAATGTGGAATAAGTATTGTGACGCTCTCAGGACTGTATAGCACCGAGCGGAGTGCATTTCAGAATTCGCCAGCCGCAGATAATGGCGTTAGGTGGTATGTTGCCGGTGTATCTATGGGCAAAGAGACCATAGCTGAACAACATCTCCACAGACAGGGATTTCTTTCATTCGTGCCGCGCGGCAAGAAAACAGTTCGTCACGCTCGACAGCTCTCGACGCGGACGGCAGCATATTTTCCTGGGTATATGTTTGTCGCCATAGACGTTACTCTTCAACGTTGGCGCTCGATCAACGGAACTATCGGCATTCGTTCTTTGATCATGCGAGGGGATAGGCCATCGCCGGTCCCTATTGGGTTGGTCGAGCGCTTCATTGCATTAACCGGCAAAGATGGCCTGCTTGATTTCAGCGGTGGCCTCAAACCGGGATCTTCTGTTCGAATTCTATCGGGGCCTTTCGCGGAGTTGATAGGTCGCCTTGATCGGCTTGATTCCACAGGGCGGGCCCGCGTTCTTGTCGCCATCATGAATGGCGAAATTCCTATTGATCTGGAATCGAGCGGTCTTGTCGTAATTGCGTGATCAAAGCGCTTTATTGCTCGCTTGCTTGATCCCCCTCGTTGCATGTGAAAACTCCCCGCTTCACCCGGGAGTGCGGTAGCCGTGGTCTTGCACATTCGTCAAAGAACTTTGCTCGGCGCGGGCAGAACAAGACCGTTAGTCCGGGCTGGACGGACTACACACTGGTTGGATTTCATTTCAAGATGGCCGAATGGTGCATCATGGATGAGCCTTCAGGCGGAGCATGTTGTGCTGGTCGTCTAAGGCAGTAGATGGAACGTCGTATCTGGTCGACTTGCAAACCGAGACAGATCAGGGTGACAAAAGACGTCAATCGTTCCCACGCTCGTGGCAAAACACCCTAGTGACACTTCTTCGCTGGGAAGAAGTCGGCGAGCGGATCACGGCTTGTGCCATTTCATGCCGCCATGACGACAAATATCTCCCTACCAAATAACCGGACAGATAGCCTATGAACATGAATGTTCGCGCCGTCAATTTGCCCAACCAAAGACATCTTCTGTTGCGGATGCGCTTTCAATTGGTGGGCGGTTTGATGTTTGCCATCGTTGTGCCTGCTCTGATCCGTCTTTCGATAGGGTACGGCGTTATTTATTCATCTAACATGCAGATCACGATCGTCGCTGCGGTTATCGCACATATCATTGGCTACACGTTATACCGCCGGATCGCGAATTTTCCCGGGGTAGCAGCAACTGGATACATTCTGCCTACCTTTGCGTTAGCCTACGGCCTCGTGTTTTTGACGATTTTCTTTTTGCGAATTGACTACAGCCGGTTCCAGGCGGCCGCCAGCTTCTTTCAGTCAACATTTTGGTACTTTGCGATAAGCGTGGTGACGCGGCGGCTCGATCCGTACCGATTGGCTGTAGTCCCTGGGGGAAACGTCGATCGGCTCGGAAATATACCCGGCGTGGCCTGGCATTGGATACGTTCGTCTGACGAAATTGTAAAACATGCAAGCGGAGTGGTCGCAGACCTTCGGGCTGATCTCTCAGACGAGTGGGAGCGCTATATTGCCGATCGAGCGCTTTCCGGCACGCCGGTCTATCATATCAAGCAGATCAGCGAGTCCCTGACAGGTCGTGTCGAGATCGAACACCTTTCGGAAAACACTCTGGGCTCTCTAAATCCGAATCAGGCCTATTTGAAGATAAAGCAGGTGATCGATTGGGTTACTGCATTGGCTGCTCTGATTCTTCTTTCTCCGGCCCTTTTATTGGTCGCCGTGTTGGTCAGACTTGAGTCAAATGGATCTGCGTTGTTTAAACAGGAGCGGATGGGCTACAGAGGCAACGTGTATAGGGTCTACAAATTTAGGACGATGAGAGTTGGCGCTCGCGGTACTGATGAGAAGGAACAGGCAATTACCAAAGACGGTGACGCGCGCATTACTCGATTAGGGCGGTTGTTGAGAAAGTCGAGGATCGACGAACTGCCACAAGTTATCAATATCCTGCGCGGAGAAATGAGCTGGATAGGACCTCGACCCGAGGCCCTCGTTCTTTCGATATGGTACGAGGCGGAATTACCTTTTTATAGGTATCGGCATATCGTTCGGCCGGGAATTACAGGGTGGGCGCAAGTTAATCAGGGCCATGTTGCGGCCGTTGGAGAGGTCTTAGAGAAACTTCACTACGATTTCTACTATATCAAGAACTTCTCGCCGTGGCTGGACCTGCTAATTGTGTTCCGGACAATTAGAACAGTCCTCACCGGCTTTGGCGCTCGTTGAATGGCTGGGAGTGCAAGGTCAAGTCGAGGCTGGGCGTTGAACATCGTAACGGCGTCCCTGCCGCAGGGAAATGAGCGCTTGGTTGCCGGAGCAGCCCGTCTGCTGAATATTGTTTTGCGTTTCGGCACTCTGTTGACCCGGTTTCTGTTCGTATTCTTCCTGGCCAGGTACATCGATCCGACGTCGGTCGGATACTACGGGCTTTTCACAGCCACCGTCAGTTACGGTCTATATATGGTCGGCTTGGATTTTTATGTCTTCCTGTCGCGGGAGATACTGCAAGTCTCTGACGACCAGCGAGGGGCCATGCTGAAGGGCCAATTGACGTTATGCGGCCTTCTTTACGTGATTGTACTGCCAGCCTTTGTCCTGATCTTAATGCTCGAGGGCTGGTCAACGTCCCTTCTATGCTGGTTCGTTCCAATTCTGGCACTGGAGCATTTCAACCAGGAAGTGTCCCGTCTGCTCGTCGTGTTGTCGGACCAGGTTGCGGCGAGCATAACGTTATTTGTGCGCCAGGGCAGCTGGGCGATCGCCGTTGTAACCCTGATGATCGGATTTCCAGAAAGCCGGAACCTCAACGTCATTATGGCGCTCTGGGCATGTGCGGGGCTTGCTGCAGGAGCGCTGGGTATTTGGAGACTAAAGCAACTCCCGATTGGTGGTTGGTCGAAACCGATCGATTGGCGCTGGGTCGGAAAAGGGATCTCGGTCAGCGCGGCCTTTTTGGTTTCGACCCTCGCTTTGCGCGGTATCCAGACAGCCGATCGATATTGGATGGAGAGCCTGGGCGGCATTGAAGCAGTCGGCGCTTATGTGTTGTTCCTCGGAGTTGCAGGAACGCTTATGGTATTTCTGGATGCGGGTGTGTTCTCGTTCAGTTACCCTGCACTGATCAGTCACAGCCACAAGCAGGAATACAATCTTGCCCGTAAGACGGTTCAGCAGATGTTTTTTCAGACCGTGGCCATGTCGGTCGCGTTTGGCTTCGTAAGCTGGGCGTTGCTGCCTTACCTGCTACATTGGGTAGGAAAGGCTGTCTATCAAGATGCCGTCGGCCTATACCCATGGGTGCTACTTGCCGCGATCACCAATGCTGTCGGTATGGTTCCTCACTATGCTCTCTATGCGCGTGGGTTCGACAAACCTATCATCTACAGTCATATCGCCGCATTGCCGGTATTTGTCATATCCACCTGGTGCCTCAGCAAAAGCCACGCCGAACTGGCTGTTCCCATCAGCATGACGATCTCGTTCACTCTGATCATGATTTGGAAAGCTGTCGCCTACCACCGCCTCGACACAAATCACTTACCGCCAAAGTCGTCGGCATAATTCAAACTTTTGCTAAATACAGGCGAACCTATGATCCGCTACGGACAGCAAGATATTACGCAGGCTGACATCGATGCCGTTGTGGGCGTTCTGACGTCCGCCAACCTTACTCAAGGCCCCAACATCCCGAAGTTTGAGCGGAGTGTAATAGTGCGTACTGGTGCCAGGCATGGGGTGGCCGTCAACAGCGCAACCTCGGCACTTCACATCGCCTGTCTTGCGCTGGACCTCGGGCCTGGAGACTTCCTCTGGACCTCGCCGAACACTTTTGTGGCCACGGCGAATTGCGCGCTCTATTGCGGCGCTCAAGTGAGCTTCGTGGATGTCGACCCGCGTACTTATAACCTCTGTCCTCGGGCCTTGGAGGAAAAGCTCGTTGAAGCTGAAAAGGTCGGCCGCCTGCCGAAAATTGTGGCCCCTGTTCACCACACCGGCCAGCCCTGCGACATGGAGGCCATTCACGCCCTTGGTGAAAAGTACGGGTTCAAGATCCTCGAAGATGCCTCGCACGCCATCGGCGCCCGCTACAAGGGAGAGCCGGTCGGAAGTGGCCGATACAGCGACATCACCGTGTTTAGTTTTCATCCAGTAAAGATCATCACGACCGCTGAAGGCGGGATGGCCTTAACGAACAATGATGAGCTGGCAACGCGCTTGAGCCTACTGCGAAGTCATGGCATCACGCGAGAGCCAGCGCTCATGACGCAGGAAATGGATGGCCCTTGGTACTATCAACAGGTGGCTCTCGGCTACAATTACCGTATGACGGACATGCAGGCTGCCCTAGGCGTGAGCCAAGTTGCTCGCCTGACCCAGTACGTAAAGCGGCGACACGAGATCGCGGACCGTTACAACAAGCTCTTGGCCAACCTGCCGCTGACGCTGCCGTGGCAACATCCAGATAGCTACTCTGCCTATCATTTGTATGTGATCCGGCTGCAGCTGGAGGAGATAGGCGTGTCGCATCTAGAGGTTTTCGAGGCAATGCGCGCCAGGGACATCATGGTCAACCTGCATTACATCCCGGTGCATACCCAACCTTATTATCAGATGATGGGTTTCCGGAACGGCGACTACCCGGAGGCTGAGCGCTATTACCGGGAGGCTATCAGTATCCCAATGCATCCGGCATTGACCGACGCGGACCAGGAGTTCGTGGTTAAGGTGCTACGCGAGGCTATGGGGCTATGAGGCTCGCCGTGATTCCTGCGCGGGGCGGTTCGAAGCGCATCCCACGCAAGAACATCCGCACCTTTTGCGGGCTGCCGATAGTTGCGTGGTCAATTCGCGCAGCCGTACAGAGCGCCTGTTTCGATCGTATCATTGTCAGCACGGACGATATTGAGATCGCCGAGGTCGCAAAAGAATACGGCGCAGAAGTGCCTTTTTTGCGCCCGAGCGAACTGTCTGACGACCACACTGGAACTGTTCCCGTTGTGGCACATGCCATCCAATGGCATGCGACGGAGGGTGCTCCTGCCAGACAGGTTTGTTGCATCTATGCCACTGCGCCATTTGTGCAGGCGAGCGACCTGCGACAGGGTCTAGAGATCCTTTGGGCGACCGAGGCCGACTTCGCCTTCTCGGTGACGAGTTACGCCTTTCCCATTCACAGGGCGTTGCGTGTCACGTCAGGTCAACGCGTGGCGATGTTCCAGCCGGAGCATCTTGGGAGCCGCTCGCAAGACCTTGAGGAGGCCTGGCACGATGCGGGTCAATTCTACTGGGGTCGCGCCGAGGCTTGGCTCGAGAACAAGCCTGTGTTGGGGCAGGGCAGCGTCCCTGTGTTCTTGCCACGCCATCGTGTGCAAGACATCGACACACCCGAGGATTGGAAGCGGGCGGAACTTATGTTCCAGATCCTAAACCAGGACACGGGACCGGAATGATCCAAAAATGTCCCCGCGGCGATTGAAACGCTTGCAGATCGCCTTTCGAACTGATGCCTCGATCGAGATTGGCACTGGTCATGTCATGCGCTGTCTTACGCTGGCTGACGCGCTTCGCGAGCGCGGGGCGGAATGCCAGTTCATTTGCCGTCTACACAATGGCCACCTTATGGATCTCATAGCAGAGCGCGGATACATGGCCGTCGCGCTGCCCAAGCCGCCTAAGGAGGCCTTTAAGGCGTGTGCGGTTCCACCCCATGCCTACTGGCTGGGGACGGACTGGGCTCGAGATGCGCAAGAGACGTGCCAGGCCATCGCGGCTGTGGATTGTCTGATCGTAGATCATTACGGGCTAGACCGCCGCTGGGAGGAAGAGCTTCGTTCTGCCTGTCGGCTCCTGATGATCATTGACGACTTGGCTGACCGCCCGCACAATTGCGATCTGTTGCTCGACCAGAGCCTCGGTCGCACCGAACAGGACTACAATGGCCTGCTGAGCGCCCACGCCATAACATTGCTCGGACCGGACTATGCGCTACTGCGGCCCGAGTTCGCAGAGCTGCGCGCAGAAAGTCTTGCTCGTCGGGTTCAACCGAAACTCGAGCACGTGCTCGTAACCATGGGCGGTGTAGACAGGGAGAACGTCACGGGCTCTGTGTTGGACGCGCTCGATGAGGGCACCTTGCCCCCGAATTTTCGGATCACGGTTGTCATGGGGCCCCACGCGCCCTGGATAGATCAGGTGCGTATCCGCGCGGCCGCGATGCGCTACCCGACTCGGGTCCTGGTCGGTGTGAGCGACATGGCCCGCTTGATGGCCGAAAGCGACCTTTCTATCGGCGCGGCCGGAAGCACTTCCTGGGAGCGCTGCTGCATGGGCCTGCCCAGCTTTGTGTTGGTGCTAGCAGACAACCAATATACCGTGGCCTCGGCGCTACAATTGTCGGGCGCCGTCGTAGCCCTGCAGAAGCCCTCACAAGTTGTAACGCACTTGGAGGAGCGCCTGGTGTCAGGGACGGTTGGTCAGCTTCTCCTTGACCTAAGCAACGCCGCCGCAAGGGTCACTGACGGAGAAGGTGTTACCCGGGTCGCCGATCGGATGGTCTGTGAATATGGCTGAGCTGTATCGAGTTCGGGCGATGATTGTTGACGATCTGCCTTTGGTCTTGGCATGGCGAAATCATTGGGACGTACGTCGTTTCATGTTTACCCAGCACGAAATTGGCGTGGACGAGCACCGGAATTGGTTCTCCCGGCTGTGCAATGATCAAACCCGCCGGTTGCTGATAGTTGTGATTGGAGAAGTCCCTATCGGCTACGTCCAGTTCGATAATGTCGCTGACGGCGGGGTGTCGAATTGGGGTTTTTATGCCGATCCCAAGGCAGCAAAAGGAACCGGGAAAATACTCGGCTTCACGGCGCTGAATTATGCCTTTGGCGAATTGAACCTGCATAAGGTTTGCGGCCAAGCCGTTGATTTCAACACGGCCTCTATCGCGCTGCACGAACGTTTAGGTTTTGCTCAGGAGGGCCTGTTGCGGGAGCAACAACGGATCCAGGGGTTGTATCGCGCCATCGTTTGCTTTGGGTTGCTGAAAAGCGACTGGAATATTCGAATGATACCTCTTGGAGAACCCAGTTGAGCTATATCCAGATCGCCGGGCGCCGGATCGGCTCGGATCAGCCCCCCTATGTCATTGCCGAACTGTCAGCCAACCACAACGGCAGAATCGAAACGGCGTTACGCATCGTCGAGGAGGCCAAGAGGGCCGGAGCAGATGCCGTCAAGCTGCAGACCTACAAACCCGACACGATCACGCTCGATAGCGACGGCGAGGAGTTCCGCATCAAGGGCGGTTTGTGGGATGGGCGCACGCTCTATGATCTCTATCAGGAAGCGCATTTGCCCTGGGATTGGCACAAGCTCCTCTTCGATCATGCCCGCAAGGTGGCCATTACCATCTTCAGTTCGCCCTTCGACAGTACGGCGATTGATCTCCTGGAAGACCTGAATGCGCCAGCTTACAAGATCGCCTCGTTCGAAGCTGTCGATCTGCCGTTGATCAAATACGCCGCCAGCACAGGCAAGCCGATGATCATCTCGACCGGCATGGCGGATGCGGAGGAGATTCGGGAAGCCATCGACGCTGCGCGGGAAGGCGGCTGCAGGGAATTGGCCATTCTGCACTGCGTCAGCGGTTATCCGGCTCCGGCCGATGACTACAATCTGCACACGATGCGCGACATGATTGAGCGGTTCGGACTGGTCACGGGCCTTTCTGATCATACGCTGGACAATACTACCGCCATTACCAGTGTGGCCTTGGGTGCCTCGATCATCGAAAAGCACTTCACTCTCGACCGCGCCGGCGGTGGGCCAGACGATAGCTTCTCGCTGGAACCTACCGAAATGGCGGCCTTGTGCGCCGGCGTGAAAACGGCCTGGCAGGCGCTCGGCAAGGTGGACTACGGGCGCAAATCGAGCGAGCAGGGGAACGTCAAGTTCCGCCGGTCGCTGTATTTTGTACGGGACCTAAAGGCAGGGGATGTCATTACGCGAGACAGCGTACGCAGCGTCCGACCCGGGTTTGGGCTTGCGCCTAAGAATCTCGAAGCAGTGTTGGGCCGTACAGTGACCCGGGACATTCGTTCGTCGACGGCCGTACTCCCTGAACTGATCGATAGCTGGCCGCCACGATGAACGTTCTCCTTCTGTCAAATAGCGCGCCGAACTACTTTCATTTCTTCAACGCACTCGCGGCGCGGTTCAGCAACGATGGCGCCACCGTAGCTGTTGCGGTAGACAGCGCGTTTTCTCGCGAAGAGAACGGCTTGGATTCCGCGGGCTTTGCTGCGATCTATGACTTCTCGTCCTTCTTTGCGAACCATCATGTCGATTTCGATATTCTAGCCCGCTATGCCGGATATGATTTGAACTCTGCCCTACTATCCGACTTCGAGCGTGCGCAGGTCTACGGGATCTGGGGAGAGGGTGCCGACCTCGATTTCTTCGATCACCTAAAAAGCGCCCTGCTAACGTATTTCGAGGAGATATTCGACAAGCATGGCACAGAGCTCGTCTTGTATGAAAATGTCTCCAACACGTTTGCGCATTTCGCGCTTTTCGTAGCCCAGGAACGGCACGCCGTTTATTTTGGTTTAGGCGGCTCTCGCCTACCCGGTCGCTTTTCCGTTTCTGCAGATCCTTTGGCGGATGACTCTGTCGAGAAAGCTTTTGCTGGAATTCGAAATGGTCAAAAGACAGTGGCGCCGGATGTTCACCAGTGGGTAGAGAACTACATCACCAACATAGAAACGATCGTTCCCGATTACATGAAAATCAATGGGCTGGAACGTATCGCCTTGATTAAGCGGTACTTTCGGCGTGGCCGCCTCAGTAGGATCAAGGCACTCATACGCCACGCGTCCGACAGCCGTACCAATTCGTTCCAGATCGGCAATCCCCTGCGCACACATGTAAGCCTCTTTCTGCGCAATGTGCGTCGTCGTCTCAAAGTCGGCAGGGTTCGCGGCATGTATCAAAAAGCGGTCGCTGGTGAACGATTTCTTTTATACCCGATCCACTTCCACCCTGAAGCCTCGACATCCATCCTCGCTGGGGCCTACCTCGACGAATATGAAGTAATCCGCAACATTGCCTTCAGTCTGCCCGAGGGCGTCCGCTTGTATGTCAAGGATCATATGAGCGCTTGGGGATACCCCTCGCTCAAATTTTACCAACGTATTCGGTCTCTTCCCAATGTAAGGTTGCTGGGGCCGGACGAACCGACAAAGCAACTGATCAAATCGTCTGTCGGAGTCATTACTCTCACAAGCACTGTCGGTTACGAGGCGCTTCTGCTTAAAAAGCAGGTGTTTCTCTATGGGCGTGTATTTTACGGATTTCACAAGGGCGTCGTCCCGGTAGTAAATCCTGCCAATCTCCGTCGCACTATATCAGACAGCTTGGCCTCTACGACGAGCTGGGACGACCAGTATAATCATGACTTCGTCTGCGCCTATTGGCTGTCAACCTTGCCAGGAGCACTTAATCTTATGCTCGATCGTGAGCCAGCCGCTCAAGCTGCCGAGCACATCTATCGTGAGTTGCTAAAGTCTGGGCGATTGCACGGATACCCACCGGTAAAGAGCGCAGCTTAAAGGGCGCGCCTAAGTAGCTACGGCTCCCGCCTTAAGGTGCGGAGGCAGGCATATTGTTGCGTGTGCGGAAATGAAAAAGATCAAAGTTCTTTGTGTCGTCGACTTTTATCTTCCGGGTTTCAGGGGCGGCGGGCCGATTCGCACGCTTGCCAATATGTGTGAAGCTCTGTGCAGTAACGTTGAGTTTTTCATTTTTACACGGGATCGTGATTTGGGCTCCGATGAGCCATATCCGGGGGTCCGTGCCAATAAGTGGCTGCGCTCACCAAATGGTTTTATTTATTATGCCGACCCAAGAAAATTTAACGCCAGCCATATGGTCAAGGCAACGGAGTTGCATAGCTTCGATGTTCTGTATCTGAACAGCTTCTTTGGATACCGATCGTCTATTTCGATTTATCTCAAACAACGTTTGGTCCAGGGAAATGGCCCGAATGTCTGCATTGCGCCACGAGGCGAATTTTCTGGCGGTGCCCTCTCGATCAAGCGCCTCAAAAAACGGATGTATCTAAGCTGCGCCAAGCTGGTGGGACTGTATCGTAGTGTGCATTGGCACGCTTCCACCCCATTGGAGGCTGAAGATATTCAGCGTCAGTTTCCTTATTCAAGGGGGAAAATCCATCTTGCCGCCGATCCGGTGTCCGCCGCAGGTAAATACTCCATGCCCCCTGAACATTCGCGAAAAACAGCGGGCCAACTGGCGATCGCCTTCATATCGCGCATATCACCAATGAAGAATCTGGCTGGCCTGCTCGAGATCCTTTCCCGAGTCGACCGCAAAATCAAACTCACCATTTTTGGCCCTATAGAGGACGCTGCCTACTGGCAGAATTGCCAGGCCATGATTGAACGCCTCCCGTCCCACATAGCGGTCGAATATCGGGGAATGCTGGAGCCCGATGAGGTTTCCGCAACGTTTGCGGCATTTGATCTGTTCGCCTTTCCCACGCTGGGGGAGAATTTCGGGCATGTGATCTTTGAGGCTCTGCGCGCCGGTACGCCCGTTTTGGTTAGTGATCGGACCCCTTGGCGGGCCGTTTCATCTGGCGCAATCACAGTAGTCCCGCTCGGTTCTATCGACATATGGCGACAGCAACTGTCGGTCGCGGCGGACAGAGATTCCCAAGAGCAACGATTGCTCCAAATGGCCGCGATTGAATTCGCCAAACGCTACGCCGCATCAGACGCGGCGCGATCTGACACTCTGGCAATGTTCCGTTCTGTAGCAGCCAGTTGAAGTAGAAAAGGATGCTCGATGTTTACCGGCAAGACCCTCCTCATAACCGGCGGCACTGGTTCATTCGGAAATGCCGTTTTGCGCCGATTTCTCGATTCCGATTTAGCTGAAATCCGCATCTTCAGCCGGGATGAGAAGAAGCAGGACGACATGCGCAAGAAATACAACAACCCCAAGGTCAAATTCTATATTGGGGACGTGCGCGACTATCAGTCCGTCCTCAACGCCGTTCGAGGGGTGAATTTCATTTATCACGCCGCCGCACTCAAGCAGGTGCCGTCCTGCGAATTCTACCCGCTTGAGGCCGTCAAGACCAACGTGCTGGGTACGGAGAACACCCTGGAAGCCGCCATAAACTGCGGTGTGGAGCGTGTGATCTGCCTGAGCACGGATAAGGCGGTGTATCCAATCAATGCCATGGGTATCAGCAAGGCGATGATGGAGAAGGTCATCGTCGCGAAGTCGCGATCGAGCAACAAAACCGCCATATGCGCTACCCGCTACGGCAATGTGATGGCTTCGCGCGGCTCGGTAATTCCATTGTTCACAAACCAAATTCGCGCCGGCCAGCCCATCACAATCACTGACGCGGCCATGACCCGTTTCATGATGACATTGGACGACGCGGTCGACCTGGTGCTTTACGCTTTCGAGCATGGCAATCCCGGTGAGATCTTCGTGCAGAAGGCCCCGGCAGCTACGATTGAGACCTTGGCCAGGGCCCTGACCGGCCTGCTGGGGGCCCCTGAGCATCCGATCAGGATTATAGGTACGCGACACGGCGAGAAATTGTTCGAGGCTCTGCTCAGCCGAGAGGAAAGAGTGGCAGCGCAGGACTTGGGCAACTACTTCCGTGTTCCACCAGATTTGCGCGATCTGAACTATGGAAAATTCTTCGAGCAAGGCGAGATCGAGATTTCGCAATCGACAGATTACAACTCGCACAACACCACAAGATTGGACGTCGCGGAGATGCAGGCCTTATTGATGAAACTTCGGTTTGTGCAAGCTATTGTCCGTGGCGAGCATGTCGAACCCGAAGAGTGAGCCAGATGACATGCCCTTGGTCCCGTTTGAAATGGTCGTTGAAAGCTGGCTGTTTGCTCGCGAGGACCAAACCGCCTGCGTCTAAGACAAAGATCTCTTATCGGTATGGTTTTAGGTTCGCACCAGAAAGGCGATGCGTAACGTGAAAACGAACAGAATCCTTGTCTTGGGCGCTGGAGGTATGCTGGGAAACGCGGTCTTCCGGTTCTTCTCGGCCGATCATCGATACGCAACCGTTGGAACCCTCCGATCATCGACCAAAAAACGCCATTTTCTGCCTCACGAGCATGGTAGCCTCATATCCAATCTCGATGTTCGGAACGACGGAGATCTGACAGCCGTGTTCGCCGAAATCCAACCGGATGTCGTGGTAAACTGCGTCGGAGTCATCAAGCAGCTTGAGGCTTCGCGAAACCATCTCACGTCGCTGTCAATCAACGCTTCTCTCCCTCATCGCTTGGCGCAGCTTTCCCGCGTGGCCGGGGCCCGTTTGGTACATGTGAGCACGGATTGTGTTTTCTCAGGTAGCAAGGGTAATTATCTGGAATCCGATTTTGCCGATGCCAACGATTTGTACGGGAGAACGAAGTTTCTGGGTGAGGTCGATTACCCGAATGCGGTGACACTCCGCACGTCAATCATCGGTCACGAACTGGAGAGCTCAAAAAGTCTGGTCGACTGGTTTTTGAGTCAGAAAGGCCAGGTGAAGGGCTACAAGAATGCTGTTTTTTCTGGCTTGCCCGCGGTAGAGATAGCGCGCGTGATCAAAGAGTTTGTCGTTTCAAATGCCGAATTGAGGGGTCTTTTTCATGTTTCAGCCGATCCCATCAACAAATTCGATCTTCTGTCGTTGGTCTCGAGGGTCTACAGCAAGGAAATAGATATTATTGCCGACACATCCGTCACGGTCGATCGCTCCCTGAATTCTGACCTATTTAGGAGGACGACGGGCTTTCTACCCGATCCGTGGTCGGACCTCGTGTCGACCATGCATAAGAGCTATCTCAAGTACAACCAGCAGGTCGTCGGCAGTAAAGAGCTTGACGCTTTGACAGGTCAGGATCGCTCCTAGGAAGCGAATTACAGCGGTTTCTCTTTGGGGATTTGCGACGTAGCTCGCTTCCTCGGCTGGTGGTCTAAAACATCGCTGGGCCCGGAGAGTTCAAGTGGGGAGTGGATTGGTGAACAAGCTGAAGGTTATGACGATCGTCGGGACGCGCCCCGAAATCATCCGATTGTCGCGTGTCATCGACCGGCTGGATCAATCGTGCGACCAATGTCTCGTGCATACGGGCCAGAACTATGACTATGAGTTGAATGGAATTTTTTTCGAGCAGCTTAAGATTCGCCGCCCCGATGTGTTTCTTGAAGCATCAGGAAACACTGCCGCCGAAACGATTGGTCGCGTAATCGAGGCGACCGACAAAGTGCTCCGAGAGCGCCGGCCAGAGGCGGTTTTGTTGCTTGGGGACACAAATAGCTGTCTCGCGGCAATTGCGGCCAAACGATTGAGGATTCCTGTTTTTCATATGGAAGCCGGCAATCGTTGTTTCGATTCACGGGTTCCGGAGGAGATAAACCGCCGAATAGTTGATCATGTAGCCGACATTCATCTCACGTACAGTGACATCGCGCGAAACTATCTGCTACGAGAAGGGATTGCCCCCGATCAAATTATAAAGACGGGTAGCCCGATGCTTGAAGTCCTAAATTACTATATGGATGAAATCAACAAATCGGATGTCTTGGGTCAGCTCTCTCTTGAACGAGGGAAGTACTTCGTCATGAGTGCTCATCGCGAAGAGAACATCGACTTACCGGATAAAATGACCCGGATTGCTGACATCGCCAATCACATAGCGCAGGAACACGACGTTCCGCTGATTTGTTCGACGCACCCGCGCACCCGGTCGCGGCTGAACTCGTTGAACCTCCAAATGGACTCGAGGATCCACTTTATGAAGCCCTTCGGCTTCTTGGACTATGTTCATCTGCAGATGAATGCAAAAGCGGTCCTGTCCGACAGTGGTACGATCACGGAAGAGTCCTCCATCCTGAATTTTCCGGCGCTCAACTTGCGCGAGGCGCATGAGCGTCCCGAGGGGATGGAGGAAGGTACGGTAATGATGGTGGGCTTGGACGTCGACCGGGTATGTCAGGGCCTTGCAATCTTGGAAAACCAACCGCGTGGCGCGGAGCGTGGGCTTCGCCTGGTTGCCGACTATAACATCCCCAATGTCAGCGAAAAGGTGGTTCGCATAATCCACAGCTATACTGACTATGTGAATCGAGTTGTGTGGAAGAAGTACTGAGCGGCGCCAGATGCGGATCGCTTTGATTGCGGATACTTTTCCGCCGCTGCGAACGTCGGGCGCGGTACAACTGAGGGATCTTTCGCGCGAATTTGCGCGGCAAGGGCATCGGCTGACGGTCATGCTGCCGGCGGCCGATCTGGGCCGCCCCTGGGCAATTGAGGAGCTTGATGGTGTAACGGTGCTGCGCCTGCGAGCGCCGCCTACCAAGGAAATTGGCTATGTGAGGCGTACCTGGAATGAGTTCGTCATGCCTTTTGCCATGTTGCGCAATCTGCGCAAAAGCCCGCTGGCGGGGCAGCGATGGGACGGGATCGTTTGGTATGCTCCCTCTATCTTCCATGGGCCTATGGCGAGCGCACTTAAGCGCGAAAGCGGCTGCAAGGGATATCTGATCATTCGCGACATCTTTCCCGAATGGGCGGTTGATATGGGCCTGATGGGCCGCGGTCTTCCCTACCGTTTCTTTGATTCCATCGCGCGCTACCAATACTCGGTTGCTGACGTAATCGGCGTCCAGACGCCGGGCAACCTTGTTTACTTCGACCGGTGGCGGCGGAAGTCGGGGCGCGTCCTCGAGGTGCTGCAAAACTGGCTGGACAAGCCTTCAAACGTGCGTTGTTCAATCCGCGTTAGCGAGACACCGTTGGCCGGGCGTAAGCTCTTCGTGTACGCGGGCAACATGGGGGTGGCTCAAAGCGTCGGCATTGTACTGGACTTGGCGCAGAGAATGGCCTCCCGGATCGACGTAGGTTTCCTGCTGGTCGGTCGGGGCAGTGAGGCCCGAAGACTTAGGGAAAAGGCGCAAGCTCTCGGCCTCACCAACGTGGTCTTTTTCGACGAGATCCACCCCGACGAAATTCCGGATCTCTACGCACAGTGCCGGATTGGGATCGTTTCGTTGGATCTTCGCCATAGATCGCACAACATACCGGGCAAGTTCCTGACATATATGCAAAACGGCCTCCCTGCACTCGTGCGCTTGAACCCAGGCAACGACTTGGCCGAGCTGATCCGAAACGAGCGGGTTGGCGAAGAGTGCCAGAGCGATCAACTGGATGAACTGGTGGCGAAGGCGGAAAGGCTACTGGTACAAGTTGAAACGGATGCCGACCTGCCCGGACGTTGCAGGCAATTGTTCGATCGCCAGTTTTCCGCCGAGCAGGCGGTGTCTCAAATCGCAGAAGCCCTTTCCAAGCCATAATTATTGCGCGCGATCTTGGTCTCAAGGGGAGGGCGCTGGCTTCCCCTTCGCGGTCGGACTGCTCCCTGTCTCCCGCAATAGCTGACCACGACCATTCGGCTATAGGCCAGGCCTGCGGCGAACTATGATTTCGGGCGACGATTTTCTGCGGCGGGTTTCGGCGGTGCGTGACCAGGAGCCCTGCGCTCAACGACATGCCGAGGTTTTGTCGGTGCCGTCTTCACAACGACCTTGGGGCTTCCTCTGTCATTTCTCTTTTTTGATTGCTGAGACGGATCGCCAGTATGGTTGACGGAGAACCGAATGACGTGCGACTGAAAAATGTCGACGGTCAATGGATTGTTCAGGTCGTCGAAAACGGCAAAGTAACTCTGCATTTATTCAACGCTCAAGACCTTGCCCAGAGCTACGCCGAACTCCAGCGAATGAGACTCGGCCTGCCCGGAAAGCCACCAATTTGGAGGGAGAACACGGTGGATGAGCGCCCTAAGAGACTTCGAGAAATACAAGACTTCATTATCCACGATGTTCACGACCTCGACGAGTACTCTGATCGTGGTATTGTCGCTACCTTGGTTGATCCGCACGGAGTCCGCCTCCGTCTCCACCTTACAGTCGTGACGTCAGAATTGCTTTGCGAACGCATCGCCGACGCGCTGGAGCGCCGGTACGGCCGATATCCGTGATCACGCTGTACTGCGGCTGTCCTCAACTCTTCTTCGCCCGACGTCGGACGCCCAGACTCTGCCTGGCCGGCGACGCTATCACGACACCGACAGCACCACGGTGTTGGCACTATCAGAATCGAGGCCTGTAGGAAGATCGATGAATAAATTGATCGCTATTCCTGTTGTCGGGCTGGTGTTTGCCGTTGGCTTCATGGCTGTCATTGTTTCGCAGAGAGCCAGACCACGTCCGCTGCCACGCGCCACGCTTTCGCCATTCACCGGGCAGCTCAACATTCCTTCGATAGACGATCTTCGGGTTGGGGGCCGCAAGATTGTCCTGTGCGGTGCCGCGTCGACAAAACCGATGGCCTTACGTGGAATGGTTACGGACGCAGCGCGGCGAGATTTTCAGGGAATGGTTTTGAATTGCAAGCCGGTCGGCTCAGGCACTCCCTGCGATGGGAAGACCGGAACCAGGTTGGGGGATGCAGTGGTCGTCCAGTGCCTTACGCAGGACGGGGGTGACTTGGCGGCTATTCTCACTCAAAGGGGCTTACTCTGTGGCCAGCCTAGCCAGATTGGGGCGACTTATAGAGCTTGTTGATCTCGTTGATACGGAGTGCGCCAGGGGCTCACCGTCCATTTATGGCTCTATGCCGCCAGTGCCGACCTTGCCATCCTTGATCACGACCACCTTGCTTAGGTCGCCAGATATACCCCCTTCGGTCTCACCAATTATGCAAGCTGAAATCCCAAGACCAAGATCAATCTGATTTCCGCGTCCGCTTGTGATGCGAGATCCTACAACCTGCAGATGTCCGAATGGACCAAGGTTCGTCGCCATCTCAACTACCGTAGATATTTTTCTGCCAGACAGAATTTCGCTGCCAATGATATTTAATGACGATGATTGGTTGCCTCCCGCAAAAACTATATTCGCCCTTCCGTGATTCTCTTCCACATGACATCCGACCATGGTTACCTTGCCCGCATTGGAGAACTCCATAGTGACAACGCCATCGTCAGCACTTCCATCGAAGTTGTTGCCTTCGATCTCACATTGGTTGAAAGTCATCACGCTATTCGGGAAGTTTTCCGCAAACCCGGCTTTAGTGTTTTCAAAAATAAAGCATGAGTTGAAATGGATGTCATTGGCACCGAACGTTTTGGTGCTGGTGAAGTGATAGCCGTAAGCGTTGCTGTAAAGCTCCACTTCAAGGAAGCGCAGGATCAGGGCGCCAACACCGGATATGCCTTTCTCGTAGCCCCTGACCTTGCAATTGCGAACTCGTACAGTTGCTCCATTGATAATGGAAATCCCGATGGAGCCGGAAATATCTCGGCCCGGTCCCGAGAAGGATAACCCGTCCATTTCGCTTCGTTGCTTGGCCTGCGGTGCGGGCGTCGGGTTTGACGGATCAAATTCGAACGCCGGGCCTGCATGGGTCGAGACGATCTCTGCATTGTCCCCCAATATCTTGATGCTGCGAATGTGAAAGTTACCATGGACCCGGATGGGAGCACTTATTTTATAGGTGCCTTCGGGGATTCTGACGACGCCTCCGCCAACTAGCTTCACCTCGTCAACCGTGCGCTGGATGGACGCGGTATCATCTTTTACGCCATCGCCAGCTGCATCGAATGAGAGAACATCGTGCCGGGAGGCCTTCGGTACGGCCGGAGCTGCTGCAATAAGAGGAGCTGCACCTAGAAATTGCCGTCGATCCATGTGCCTCTCCCTCTCAGTGGCATTAGGTAACTACCAAATCCCTCAATAGTTGTCTCCCGCAGAAGATGGGACCCAAGATTTTGTGATCAAGCTTATGAAAGATGTTGGACAATTCGATTCTGTGGCCGCGTTGCGCGCACTCTTTATTATAGCGCTCCCTGCCATCGGAAATGCCGGCTACATTGGCGCTTACGTTTTGATGGCAGTCTGGGCACTGGGTGGGCCTATGAGAGCGGTAGAAGCGCTTTGCCTCTCGGTGGTCGTAGGTATGGCAAACCCAGCCCTATTTCCCGCACCGGATGCCGTGGCGCTGCTACGCTGGCTTGTGCTTTTTGTAGCATTTGGAACCGCGTTGTTCTCAAAGCGGCCGCAACCTTGGCTTTGGCCCCCCGTTCTAAAGGTTGGAGCCGCCTTCGTCGCGGTGGTCGCAATGGAAACCCTGATCTCGAGCTACGCCAAGGATGTGTCGTTATCCAAGTTGATAGTATTCTTCATCGGCATCACGGCGGTAATTTTGAACGTGCAGCTCGCCAAAGAAGAGGACCAAGAGCGGCTAATCCGATGGATGCTTACCTTTTGCTCAGTCTTCGTGTTTGTTAGTTTTCCTTTGCTGTTCACCGCTTCCGGATTTATTGCAAATAATCATGGCTTCCAGGGCCTATTGAACCAGCCGCAAGCGTACGGCGTTTTCCTGGGGCCATTCACGGCATGGATGATCGTTCGGGTGTACACGGGCGGGTCGCGCGGTCTGTTTTGGTGGATTGTCACAACTCTTTGCCTCGTTTCTCTGGTTGCCACGGAAGCACGCACCGGCATGTTAGCGGTTCTGATAGCGCTGCCCTTCGCGGCTGTAGTTGGGCGTATATCGGGTGAAGGTCAGGCATTCAGATCCATCATAGCTGTCTTGCTTTTGTTCTGTGGCGGCGTTTTCGTGATGGGCTATGCCCACGATGCTGTCATGCCGATGGTCCAGAACCTCGCCTTCAAGCTCAACAATGCCGATACCTTTTCTGGCGCGCTCATGGAATCGCGCGGCGTCGTGATAGACAAATCGCTGCCGAATTTTTACGCCAATCCCATCTTTGGCATCGGATTTGGCCTTCCGTCTTCACCGTGGGACTTGGACGTAACGCGCGTTATGGGCATCCCCGTGGGAAATCCAGTCGAGAAGGGCGTGATCGTGCTTTCTGTGTTGGAAGAACTCGGCGCTGTGGGTTTTATCGGGTTCGTCCTTGTTGTGGGCGCCGTCGTTTACCGACCTCTTAGTTGGAGATCGGAGCAGGCTGTCGCGATCACCTTTGCTGCTCTCGCTACCAACGCCGGGGAAGCAACTTTGTTCTCCCCTGGCGGCATGGGGTTGATGGTCTGGATATGGCTAGCATGCGGAAGCTGTGCGCCGCTTCGAATGGTATTTCAGCCACCTCGAAAGACTACGTTTCAGTAGCGGATTTCGGTGACGGAACGTTCATCCCCATAATCGCAATGATCCATCCAGATTTTCGCCTCACCTTATGGCGCTCTGCGCCGAAACGATGACCCTGTAGGGCAGTCTGTCTCAGCGCAGCAGCGCGCGAAGAAGCAAGGCAAGCGAACCGCGTGTTGATGGCCGTCTCGATCAGACGCGCGATGCAAATCCCAGCGACTAATCGTCATCGAGGCGTTCTGGCATTGTCTTGTAGTCGGGCTCGCGAAGATTTTCCGCCTGAAATATTCGATGGTCCCGACGTTCAGAGCGTTTAAACAAATTTCCGTGCCCGACACACGCTTTGACATCGTAATAGACACATCATATACTTGTCAAAATCGACAGATCTGCCTATGTATAAGTGAAAACTTGCAACTTTAAAATAATACACTCTACGAAAAGGCATAGATAGTGCCACATAAGAAACAGACTTGCCATACGCCCCACAATATCATAACGTTATCTGGTGGTTACTGCACATAAGGGGCATAAAGATATCGACGTTATTTCTATAACCGTGAGAAAACGATCGGAAAATAGGTAACGTTCATGCGTAAATCACATAATGACTGTTCATACGCTATATATGTACATTGAGTATGTTAATACGCAGTCGCTAAAATACTGTGTTCAAACAGGCACGTGTCGAATCAAAAGCTTATCTCGCACGTGCGAAACAGGTTGGAATCAGAACCAAAAGCTGTTAGGCGCTTATCGCAAGCATTGACTTGGTCGCGTTCGAACGGCGCAAACAAAGGATCGAAGCAGATGAATGTTATCTCGAAACGTGCGTTGGCCGGTTTGGTCACATTGGTCGGTTTTGGCTCAGTCCCAGTTTTCGCTCAGGATGCAGCGTGCAGTTGTGCGACGGCTTATCAGGGTCCAGCAAATCCGATCGGATCGATCCGAAATGTAACTGGCAACGTGATGGTTTCGCAGACGGCCGGTTATGTGCCTGCCAAAGCCGGAAGCGCTTTGGACTTCGGCAGTCGCTTGGTGGTTGGCGCCAAGGGCTCGGCGTCCGTTCAGGTTGGTGATTGCAGGCTGAGCGTGCCGGCGAATGCAAGTCTCGACATTTCGCGTATCGAAAACAAAATCTGTCTCAAGGTGGTGAATCCCGAACACACCGCAGCCACTGTAAGCCCCGAGCACACGGGTGCCATTGACCCGTCCCGCAAGTTTGCATTTGGCTTGCCTGAGCAGTTGTTTGCAGGCGCGCTTCTCACTGCTGGAGTTCTCACGGCAACTCAGGACGATGATAATGGCGTGAGCCGCTAGGGCGATTGTGAGCAGTGAGTTCATTGTCTTGCGTCAGTGAACGTCAATCAAATGCAGGCCGGTATGTGCGTGTCGCCCAATGCTCCAGGGGCGACAGTCACTCCTGCTAGTACCAGCCCTCGGCTCGTGCCCGTTCTGCTGGGCGATGCAGCTGTGGGTGGTGCAGCAGCACCCTTCCTAAGCCTTCAAGGTGACGAAAATTCTGTCAGCAGGTAGCTGGAATTTCGCGGCCGCCACTCTGCAGTCATCAACCGTGTCAATTGCCACAAAGCGGCGGATACGTTTGTGTTCTTTCTTAGCGAAGTCGCTGTTTTGCCCTCACGTGGCCAGAAACGCTTATGATCGACCTGCATTCTCATATCTTGCCTGGTCTCGACGACGGCTCGCCCAATATTGCTGAATCGCTGGAAATGGCGAGGTTGGCGGTGGCCGACGGGACGACCCATATGGCGTGCACGCCCCATGTCGTACCCGGCATGTACGAAAACGGGACAGAGAATATCGTTCGAGCGGTCCATTCGTTGGAGCAAGCGTTGCGGCGCGCTGACATACCGCTCGCTCTCTATGTGGGTGCCGACGTCCACATAACTCCAGATCTTCCTAATCAGCTGACCCTCGGCAAGGTGCCGACTTTAAACAGGTCGCGCTATTTTCTATTCGAGCCGCCTCACCACGTGTTACCGCCGCGGTTGGAAGAACTTGCTATGCGCCTCATAGAGGCCGGGTTCGTCCCCATCCTCACTCACCCGGAGCGTTTAACCTGGATCAAGGCGAATTATGACGTGGTCGAACGGCTGAATAGGCTCGGGTGCCTTATACAGCTTACTGCAGACTCGGTTGTTGGCGCTTTCGGGCGTACCGCCCACTACTACTCGGAAAAGCTGATAGGCGAAGGCCGGGTCGATATTATCGCATCCGATACTCATGGTGCCAAGCGCCGTCGGCCTGGCCTTTCGCAAGCGTTTGATGTCGCCGCGAAGCGGTGTGGGGAAGATGAGGCTTACAATATGGTAGTGAGGCGGCCGAGCGCCATATTGGCGAACCGGCCGCTTGAGCCTGTTGGAAAAACTACGTTTGCAAAGACGCCAAGCCCCGACAAGGTCGGCCGCTTCGGGGGGATAGGTCGTTTGCTAAAGGGCGTATCCTCATGATGCGCGATTTGATGAACTGCGCCATGACCGCTATAGCCGTGATGCTCGGTTCCCTCACCATGTCGGCTTGCACCAGCACCTCGCCGACGGCACCGACGTCGATCGACGCGCTGGAACTCACATCATCGGCATCGGCTCCCTTATCGGGCGGTGGCGCTCTGCGGGTTGTGAAGGATCTTCCTGCTCCTCAAAATAGCCAGAACGGCAGCGAGCAGCCGTTGTCGCCGAATGACGTGCTCGAGGTCGATGTGTTCCAAGTCGACAATCTGAACAGGACGGTTCAGGTCGACGCCAGCGGGCAAATTTCGCTTCCACTGATCGGAACAATGATGGCAGCAGGAAAAACCGTCCGTCAGTTGGAGAAGGAAATCGAAGCGGCTTACGGCGCGCAATATCTGCAATCCCCGGACGTGACAATTTTCGTCAAGGAATCGATTGGACAGCGCATAACCGTTGATGGCGAAGTCACCAAGGCCGGCATCTACCCCGTATCGAGCAACGCTTCATTGATCGACGCGATTGCTCTTGCCGGTGGGTTCAATACTATTGGCGACGCAGGAAAAGTATTTGTTTATCGCAATATTGGTCAAAATACGCTCGTGACGAACTATAATGTCGAGAACATTCGCGCTGGTAAAAGCCCCAATCCACGCATCTACGGTGGCGACAAGGTGGTCGTGTTTCCTTCAAAATCGAAAATCGCCTTGAACAACCTGAAGGACGCCCTCGGAGTTGCGTCAACTGCAGTGAGAATTGGCGTACTCGCGCCGTGACGCGGGCGGCATGTCAACTCCTTATGAACCAGGACCGCCAGCACTATGCTCGATCGTAGCAGGCAACACCAGATAGCAGGTCCGGGACATGGCCAAGCCATGTCTTCGGATCTTTACTATGACGGCGGCCAAAACTATAGCCCCTATGGTCGAGATACTGAACAGGAGCAGGGCTTTAATCCGCTCAAGCTGCTCTTCTACGCTGTCCACTATCGATGGCTGATCGCCATGATGATGGCTGCCGGGCTTGTTGCCGGCGTCGTCGTGACGATGATGCAGACACCCAAATATCAGGCAACGACGCAGCTAGAGGTCTTAGTCCCTTCGGCGAAGGTCTTCCAGGACATCGAGGTGGTTTCCGAAAGCAGCGATATCCGAGCCTTTCAGACCGCCCGTGAAAAGTTGAAGAGCCGAGCATTGGCGCAACGCGTTGTCTTCCAACTGGGCCTTAGCGAAAAGCCGGACTTCCTGTTTCCGACACCGGATTTTTCGATAAGCAACATTTTCTATCGTGCATTCAGAATCTCAAAAGCTCCCTCAATCGAAGAGAAAACTCCGGAACAACGTGAAGCCATTGCGATCAAGCGCGTTTTGAGCGATCTCACGGTTAATCTGGTAACCAACACAAGTCTGTTGTCGATCACCTTTTTGGACCAGAAGCCGAAATATGCTAGTGACGTGGCCAACCAAGTCGCACAGAGTTATATCGATCAGCGGTTGGATCAAACCAGCGCGACGTCTGATTTAGCGCGGCAATTCATCCAAGAGCAGGTCTTACAGGTCAAGCAGAAGCTCCAGAAATCCGAGGAGGATCTCGTCGCTTACGCGAGGGATGCGGGCATTACGATCACCGGTAGCGACAAGTCGCTTATCGGATCGAACATCGAGGCCCTCAATGTGGCGCTCCAGACGGCAACCCAGGAGCGGTCCGATGCCGGATCGGTTGTGGATCAGATCGACAAGGGACGCGGTGCGAGCCTTGGCCCGGTGCTCGAAAGCAAGGGCCTGCAGGTACTTAGTGATAAGTTGGCTGATCTCAACAGCCAGTATCAGCAGAAGCTCGGCATATTGAAGCCCGGTTTTCCGGAAATGCAGCAATTGCAGGCCCAGATCAGAGAACTGCAGCGCGTTTATAACAACGGTGTTCTGGCGATTACTGATTCTCTGCGGCTCAAGTACCAGGAATCTCAAAACAAGGAAGCTGACCTTAGAACCAAACTTGTCGATATGGAAAGGCAGCAGGTCGATTTCAATGACAAGAATATCAAATATACGATCCTGAAGCGTGAAGTCGACTCAAACCGGTCTCAGTATGACAGTCTTATTGCCAAGTTAAATGAAGTCGGAGTCAGTTCCGAGCTCAAGACACAGAGTGCCGCGATCGTGGATTTCGCGACGCAGCCGACGGCGCCTTATTCTCCGCGCCTGAGCATCAATCTCACAATTGCATTGGCCCTCTTCATGGCGATCAGCAGCTCGATTATTTATGTGATCGAGCTGCTGAACAACACGTTTACCAATCCCGAGCAGATCGAAAAGGAACTTGGACTGGCGATGCTCGGTATCTTGCCCCACGTCGATGATCGCGAGCTCATTGCCAGCATTGCGGACCATAAGTCAGGCCTGTCCGAAGCCTATCGGTCGCTTCGAACATCTTTACAGTTCTCCGGCGCTGAAGGCGCGCCGCGTTCGCTTCTGGTCACGAGTTCTGAGCCGGCGGAGGGCAAGTCGACGACGGCGTTCAAGCTTGGTCAAGATTTTGCGGCACTTGGAGCAAGAGTGCTGCTTGTCGACGGCGATCTTCGAAAGCCGAACCTTCACCGACTGTTTGGTCTCGACAATACGATCGGGTTGAGCAACCTGCTGACTAACACTGTCCGCAAGGAAGATCTAGCTGGCCTCTTCCGGTCAACTAAATATCCCAATGTGACGGTTCTGACATCTGGTACCATTCCACCCAATCCTGCGGATCTTCTGTCTTCGCCGAAAATGGCGTTGATCGTGACCAATCTTAGTAAACGGTACGACCTGGTGATAATAGACGCTCCACCGATCGTCGGCCTGTCGGATGCCCCTATTCTCAGCCGGCTAGCCGAGGGTACGTTGATGGTCGTTTCGACGAAGCAGGTCACCCGCAAGTCGGCGAAGACAGCCCTGAAGCGTCTGCGTGCTGCCGGCGCCAACGTGGTTGGAGCAGCAATGTCGAAGTTTGCGGTGAACAAGTTTGACTACAATTATGCCTATAAGTACATGAACTATCAATATTATAACTATGGCACGAGTACCCCGAAACTTGAGGGTAAAGTTGATGACGGCGCAGACCAGCCCACTCGCCCAAGATCTTCGACGTTCAGGCATTTGGTTCGTCGCATCCGTTCTAGTATTAGTGGCTTCGTCGATAGGGCTAAGTCGACTCCTTGAGACAGATATGCCAGCCATTTCAATGGCGCTGGATCCGGTGAATGTCGACGCGTTGATAGGGGAAATTTCCGATGACCTGAACGATACCGCCAATCCCCCTGATCTTGACGCGCTTGCCGCCAGGGCAAAAGGCGCACTTCGCTTTAATGTCGGAGATGCACGCCTCTATAGCTTAATCGGCGAGATAGAATACCGGCAGGGCAAGAAGGATGACGCGTATGCGCTCTTCGATCAGGCACGAAGGCTGTCGAAAACGGAGATCCATGCGCTCCAGAGATCCATAGGCCATTCGATCGAGATGGGTGATCTGTCGAAGGCTGTAAACGAGCTCGATACACTTCTGCGGCGCTGGCCGGATCAGTTTCCGGCCGTCGCCGAGGGCCTTCCGGCAATGCTTTCTAACCCTGACGGATATCACGCCGTGCTGGCATCAATTGCAGCGGGAGCACCGTGGCGGGCCAACTTGTTTTCCGCTCTTGGAAAATCACGCCCGGGGCTCGATTTTGCAAATCAGCTGCTCCTTGACTTGGCCGGATCCGGTGCGCCACCGAAATCGGGGGAACTGTCCTCCGTAATCACCGGGTATATCGCGCAGAAGGAATATGAACAGGCTTATCGGCTGTTTCTCTTCAGTCTGACCGATGACCAACGAAAGCTGGGTGGATATGTTTTTAACAGCACCTTTGAACCCGGGTTCGGGGGGAAGCCTTTCGATTGGCAGGTTCGCGACCAGTCAGGCCTCGAAGTGACGTTCGTGACATCCCAAAATGCTGTTGAAGGGGAGGGAGGGGCGACGGTTCGGTTTTTGGACACGCCGGTGAAGAACACTGCTCTCCAACAATATATCGAGCTGCCGCCCGGTTCCTACAGAATTTCCTTGGTCGCATCCGGACGAGACCTGAAGCTCCCCAAAGAACTGTTCTGGACCATTAGATGTGTGGGTTCGGCGGGCGAAATAGCGCGGTTTAACATTCCTGAGGGCACGTTCAATCGTCAGAGTCTGAGCCAGGAATTTTCTGTTGGACCGGACGTATGCCCCATGCAGTTGTTGCGGTTGGAAACCGCGGCAATAGCTGACAGTTGGCGGTTTCGCTATATCGGTACCTTGGTCATGCACAAATTGAACATTGAGAGAATCTCACCTTGAGCGCGCGACCGTCGGAATGGGACAAATATCTCCTCGGCTCGGTCCTGTTCACGTCCTTGCTGATAGGTGGCGGTACGGCCAGCGGCCTGTATACCGATACGCTGATCGAGATCATGGCATTTATCTCTGCGGCGGTTGCCTTGTCTCGAACGTCAACCCAAACAACGCCCGGGTCAGTTCTCTGGCTGCTTTTCCTGACGGCGGCGTTGCTTATACTTCAAATCGTTCCGCTGCCGGCAAGCCTTTTTGTTGGTCTGCGGCCGGGACTGCTGCTCGGTGGTCCCTGGCTGACTGATGAAACTCGGTTCATCAGTGTCGGGGTGGGGCGAACGATCGAGTGTCTGCTGTACGTGGTAGCATCGGCAGCTTTTTTCCTGGGTGTCATGCGTTTGCGCTCCGACCAAGTCTACGGTCTGCTCCCCTTCTTTTTCATGGGTGCAATCTGCAACGGATTGGCAGGAGCGATTCAATATTCGCTCTCAGATAACATCGCGATCGAGGGGTTGTTGCCATTCACGATCAATGCAGGACTTTTCGCCAACCGAAACCATTTTTCGGCTTTGCTTTTCGTCTCCATTCCCTTCGTTATCTACTACGGCCTGTTCCGTGGACATCTCCTCTCCGGGGCGATTGGTCTGATCGCACTTCTGCTGCTCCTTTTGGCGGCAGGGTCTCGTGCCGGCGTTCTTATCGGGTTGGCCATCACCCTGGTGTCCGTCATCTTTCTCTCGGCTCGCTCGAGTATAAGGGGCTTTAGCGTATTTGCCCTCTTCGTTGGGCTTTCCGTCTACACGATAGGAGCATGGACGACGATCGATGCAAAGGAGCTTGATTCTGCCTTCGGACGCGCGGAGTTTGCCCGCACGACCATCGATGGAATAGAAGAGAATTGGGTTGCCGGAGTCGGTTTTGGGAATTTTCAGAAGGCCTACCAGATATACGAAAAGGAAGGGATGATATTCAGATCGTATGTGAACCATGCCCATAACGAGTATCTTGAAATTGCCTTCGAGGGCGGCGTCATCGCTGCCCTCTTGATCGCTTTGTACCTATTCCTTCTTCTGTTTGCGTTTGCCAGAATTCGCCGGGACTCCTTTCAGAAAGCAGCGTTTCTTTCTGTAGCGTTCTTGCTTGTGCATTCTCTGGTCGACTACCCGTTGCGCACCGCCGCGCTCGTGATGACCTTCGCCTATATGAATGCCATCATCTTTCATCGCGGGATCACGGAGCGCATGGACCAAAAGCCGGTACTGGTAGAAGTTGACCACAATGGCGACAAGCTGCTTGTTCCCGTTGCAGCGTCTCCGTAGGCGCCGCACAGGCAGTGAATGGTGCACGTAAGTTCCAAGTTCCAAGAGCAGAACTTGACACTGTGGGGGGGCGACATGGGGAAAGACTTTGATCTTCTCGGCGGCGAACGTATCGCGGCGTGCCAGATCGACGAGTTGATCGGGATTGCTCGCGGCCTCGCGGCTGACGGTTTGATCAATCAAGCCGAGGTTGAGTTCCTGCAGAGCTGGCTTGCCACCAACGCCGACATCAGCGACCAGCCAATCATTCGGGCTCTCTACGAGCGCACAAACGAAATCCTGCGAGATGCGAGATGGCATCGTCGACGATGAGGAGCGAGCCGAGCTGCTCGATACGCGCTATTCGGCGCTCCGTGCACTCGCCGCAGGTTCTCATCTGCTGCGCGCTTCGCCTTGAGGAGCGCAGACAGCGAAGCCTCCACTGCCTCGAAAAGCTCGCGACGGTGGCTCAATTCCGTGACCGGCTCGCCATTTTGGGGAGGTAATCCGTGCAGATGCCTGGCGTGGATCATCCAATCCATCTCCTGACCGCTTCATTTGGCACCGACCTCTTTCAGCCGGCGGATCCTTCCGACCGCCGGATCATGTTGACGATCCCTCGGGAGATTTGCCTCTTGTAAAGAGCGTAACGGTCTGAGCCGTCTTACCTGCGTTGCTGTTACTCTACCGTGCAGTGGCCTTGGAAAATATGACAGATGGACCACAATAATCGGGTTTAAGCTGAAGACTTCTCAGCGAATCCTGAAAAAAGGGAACAGCAGGTCTTCGATCTTCATGATGCATCAAGCGGTCGCCCTTTGCAGTCCGCTGAATGTGTTTTGCGGACGCGGCAGACCGAAATGGTCCCGTAGCGTTGCCCCGTCATAATCGTGCCGGAAAAGTCCGCGCCTGCGCAAGATAGGCACCACCTCCTCGGCGAATATGTCGAACCCGCCCTGTAGATAGGGCGGC
>NZ_JBWKME010000003.1:0-4341 GCF_056431085.1 Mesorhizobium waitakense
ATTGGAGCGAGCTCCGAATACGCCAGTGCGCGAGCTCGACATCCTGCCGGCCGAGGAGCGGACCTACCTTTTGGAGGAGTTGAACCGGACGGACGCGCCCTATCCGTCGGATCTTTGCGTCCACGAGCTGTTCGAGCAACAGGTGCGCAAGGCGTCCGACGCGGTGGCGCTGGTCCATGAGGACGAGGCGCTGAGCTATGGCGACCTCAACGCCCGGGCCAACCGGCTGGCCCATCATCTGATCGGGCTCGGCGTCGGGCCAGGGGACTGCATTGCGACAGTGCTGGACCGCTCGGTCGCTCTTGTGGTGGCGCAGCTAGCAATCCTGAAGGCGGGCGGAGTGTATGTGCCGGTCGATCGCGCTTTGCCGTCTGCGCGACAAAAATGGCTATTGGCGGATTGTGCTGCACGCCTGGTGCTTAGCCAGACTGACGGTGATGATCTGGTTGAGGCCACGATCCCTGTTTTGCCCATTGAGCCGCTGATGATTGGATTGGGAGATAGTTCCGATCCTGGCGTGATATTGCGCGCCGAGGCTGCCGCTTACGTGATGTACACGTCCGGCTCTACCGGCCTTCCCAAGGGGGTTGTTGTGCCTCATGGTGCTGTCAACCGGCTCGTGATCAACAATGGATATGCGAAAATCGATGCCAGAGATCGCGTGGCATGGGCGAGCAATCCCGCCTTCGATGCCAGCACATTTGAAGTGTGGGCTCCGCTGCTTAACGGTGGCTGCATTGTTGCACTGGATGCCAATATCGTCATAGATGCTTCAAGTTTTTCTAGGGCGATTAAACAGCACCGGGTAGCAGCACTTTTTCTAACAACAGCGTTATTCAACCAATATACCTCATCGATCGCCTCGACGTTATCGCAACTTAGATACCTCCTATGTGGAGGCGAGCGCAGTGATCTTGCCTCATTTAAGAGATTGCTGAAAGAAGAAGGTCCTGTCCGGCTCATTCACTGCTACGGCCCGACGGAGACGACGACCTTCGCGACAGTCTGCGAAACCGCCCAATCCGTCGAGGGCATGACCTCGATCCCGATCGGTCGTCCGATTGGGAACACGCGGGTGTATCTGCTGGACGGCCATGGCGCGCCGGTTCCGTTCGGGGCGGTAGGCGAGCTTTACATTGGCGGGGCGGGAGTTGCGCGGGGTTACCTGAACCGCCCCGAGCTGACGGCGGAGCGGTTCATCGCCAGCCCCTTTGTGGAGGGCGACCGGCTATACCGGAGCGGCGACCTGGCGCGCTATCTGGCGGACGGCAACCTGGAGTTTTTGGGGCGCAACGACGACCAGGTGAAGATCCGCGGCTTCCGCATTGAGCCCGGCGAGATCGCCGCGCGGCTTTGCGAGCATGCGCTTGTCGGCGAGGCGGTGGTGGTGGCGCGCGAGGACCGCGCCGGCGACAAGCAGCTTGTGGCCTATGTGGTGTGTGCGCCCGAGGCCGGATCGGACGAGGCCGATGGCGCGCAGCTCGCTGCCTCCTTGCGCGCCCATCTGGTTAGCCTGCTGCCCGACTACATGGTGCCGAGCGCCTTCGTGCGGCTGGATGGGCTGCCGCTGACGCCGAACGGCAAGCTGGACCGCCAGGCGCTGCCGGCGCCGGCCGACGACGCCTATGCGCGGGCCGCCTACGAGGCGCCGCAGGGCGAGATCGAGACGGCGCTGGCGCAGATCTGGGCGGAGCTTCTGGGGGTCGAGCGGGTCGGGCGCCACGACCACTTCTTCGAGCTCGGCGGCCACTCGCTCTTGGCGGTGCAGCTGATGAGCCGGTTGCCGCAGGCCGTCGGTGTCGAGCTGCCGCTAGCCACGCTGTTCGCCCGGCCGGTGCTTGCCGACCTGGCGGCAAGCATCGTCGAGCTGTTGAGCCGCTCCGGTCCGCAAGAGCTGCCGGCGATTGCGGCCGTGTCGCGTCATGAGCCGCTTGTGCTGTCGTTTGCGCAGCAGCGGCTATGGTTTTTGGCGCAGTTGGACCCGAGCAGCACCTACTACCACATGCCGTTGGCCTTGCGGCTGCGTGGTGCGCTCGACCGCAGCGCCTGGCGGCGTAGCCTCGACCGTCTGTTTGCGCGTCATGAGGCGCTGCGCAGTGTCTTTGTCGCACCGGAGAGCAAGCCCCAGGTTGAGCTTCTGCCGCCGGATGCGGGGCTGCCGGTGGTGGAGCACGATCTGCGGGACAGGCCGGATGCGCAAGCCGCGCTTTTGGATCTGTGCCGTGAGGAGGCGCACACTCCCTTCGATCTGTCGCGCGGGCCGCTGACGCGCGCGCGTCTGATGCGGATATCGGATGAGGAACACGTCTTCCTGCTGAGCCAGCATCACATCGTCTCCGACGGCTGGTCGATGGGCGTGCTGGTGCGTGAACTCGGTCGGCTTTATCGGGCGTTCGAGGCTGGACAGGACGATCCTTTGCCGCCGCTTGCGATCCAGTATCCGGATTATGCCGCCTGGCAGCGCCAATGGCTGTCGGGGGAACGGCTGCAGACCCAGGCGCAGTATTGGCGCGAGACCCTGTCCGGCGCCCCGGCCCGTCTTGCGCTGCCGACCGATCGGCCGCGGCCGCTCCAGCAGTCGTTTGCCGGGGCGAGCGTGCCGGTCGTCATCGACGCGGCTCTGACGGGCGGTCTGAAGCGGCTGAGCCGCAAGCATGGCACGACGCTTTTCATGACGGTGCTGGCGGCCTGGGCGGCGGTGCTGTCGCGCCTGTCGGGGCAGGACGACGTCGTGGTCGGCGTGCCGAGCGCCAATCGCGGCCGGCGCGAGATCGAAGAGTTGATCGGCTTCTTCGTCAACACGCTGGCGCTGCGGGTCGACCTGTCGGGCGCGCCGAGCGTGGCGCAGCTTCTGGAGCGGACGCGGCGCACGGCGCTGGCCGCGCAGGAGCATCAGGACCTGCCGTTCGAGCAGGTGGTCGAGATCGTCAAGCCGCCGCGGGCCCTCGACCACACGCCGTTGTTCCAGGTGATGCTGGCCTGGCAGAACAACACCGACGGGTCATTGGATCTGCCGGGGCTGCGCGTGGAGGCTGCGGGGGAGTGGCTCGATCAGGTCAAGTTCGATCTGGAGCTCGACCTTGGCGAAGATGGCGATCAGATCGCCGGATCGCTGCACTATGCCACGGCGCTGTTCGACAAAGCGACGATCGAGCGGCAGCGCGGCTATCTTTTGGCATTGCTGCGGGCGATGGTTGCCGATGCAGGCCAGCCGGTCGGCCGCATAGAGCTGCTGCCGGCCGAGGAGCGGACCTACCTTTTGGAGGAGCTGAACCGGACGGACGCGGCTTATCCGTCGGATCTTTGCATCCACGAGCTGTTCGAGCAACAGGTGCGCCGGACGCCCGCGGCGGTGGCATTGGTGCATGAGGACGAGGCGCTGAGCTATGGCGATCTCAACGCGCGGGCCAATCGGCTGGCGCATCATCTGATCGCCCTCGGGGCCGGGCCGGATCAGCCGGTGGCGATCTGCCTGGAGCGCAGCCCGGCCATGGTGGTGGGACTGCTGGCGATCCTCAAGGCGGGAGGCGCCTATGTGCCGCTCGACCCGGCCTATCCGGGCCCACGGCTCAACCAGGTGCTCGAGGACGTCGTGCCGCGGCTGCTGCTTTGCGACGCCGCGGGCCGCACAGCACTGGACGCCAAGGCGCTGGCCGATGTCAGCGTGGTCGATCTGGAGACGGCGACCCCGGCCTGGGCCGAACTGCCCGCCTCGAACCCGGACCCGCGCGCGCTGGGCCTCACTCCCCGCCATCTCGCCTACATCATCTACACCTCCGGCTCCACCGGGACCCCCAAGGGGGCACCAAATGAGCATCGGGCTATTATCAATCGCCTGATCTGGATGCAGAAAGCCTACGCCCTCAATGCGACCGATGTCGTCTTGCAGAAGACGCCATTTGGCTTCGATGTCTCGGTCTGGGAATTCTTCTGGACGTTGCTTGAAGGGGCGACCCTGGTGCTTGCGCCTCCGGCTGCACACAAAGAACCCAATGTGCTTGTAAAATTGATAATCAGCGAACGCATCACCACTGCACACTTTGTACCATCCATGCTGGTCAGCTTTATGGACACGAAGGGTGTTGATCGCTGCACATCCCTGCAGCGTCTCATGTGCAGTGGTGAGGCGCTTTCTGCCTCCCTTGCGCAGAAGGTTCGGCGCGTGTTGCCATGGACTGGCCTGCACAACCTTTACGGTCCCACGGAAGCTGCTATCGACGTTACAGCCTGGAATTGCCCGGCTGATTTTGATGGGTCCGTTGTTCCGATCGGTCGTCCGATTGCGAACACGCGGGTGTATCTTCTGGACGGTCATGGCGCGCCGGTTCCGTTCGGGGCGGT
>NZ_JBWKME010000004.1:0-67736 GCF_056431085.1 Mesorhizobium waitakense
CATCGATTCCCGCATAATGTTCCATGGCTGTTCCTCTCATGATGTTTGGAGCCGATCACTCGGACTCCGTTTCAACACCATCATTCTGAGGGACAGCCACCCAACTTGGCTATGCTCGCGAAGGCCGGCCCATTACGGCATCTAGCATCATCAAAAACAAAACAACTCCCCACCACGACACGCGGTCACCGCCGCGCCCACGGTCATACCTTCGCCGATTGTACCGGTTATCTGCTAATTGGTGGACTCTGCCCCTATGGGGATGTTTCGACCTATTCGGTTTCGAGCGCATTCTTATCGCTCGCACCCAACGCCGTCATGATCTCGATCGAGACCATTTGGGTCGGATGGGCCTACCGCGACCGGGCCTTGCACAACCGGGTTGTTCCCCTTGCCGCCAGCGCAGTCCAGATCGACGCTGCTGTTTGGAACCTGGCCGAGCGCGGCCGCAGGCGGCGCCACGCCGTGATACCGCTGGACAACCGTCGTCATGCGCTGGCCATCGCCTTCGATCTTGGTGTTGTTGCTGTTCGGATTGAACGGATCGACCGTTTGCAGCAACTCGTTCTGATTGAGCGAGTCGCCCGCTGCCAGCGTCACCGTCTCGTAGTTGTTCAAATAGTCGGCAGCACAGCCCGAAATAACAGAGGCGGCAACCGCGATCGACACTAAACCCCAACGCATTAAGGCATCCCCCGACACCGGTCCTTGACTATGGGATATTGGGTGGTTGTTGTCGAATCGACAGGGAGAACGGAAATACGCCTTTTGGAGGAATGCCTTTAGGTCGGCTGGTTGGCCAGCAGTTTGAGAACTCGTATCCGCGTCGAGTTCTCAACTTCGACCAAGCGCGCCATCAAGGTGCCTCAGGCTTAACGTCAAGGATGGGCAGGCTGCAATAACGATGTTTGCCCGCTTTCTCGTGTATCCAAGCCTTTAGCGGCCTGTCCGCAATCGGCCCAACTAGGCGACTTGTCCGGAAAGCGCCGCATTGTCGAACTCGGAAGGCTTTGATTCAATTAGGATTCTGCTACAGCTTTGCGTTTGATTTTGCCGAAAATCGTGGCTTTGAGCTGCGATTTCCGGCAAATTGAAAGCGTACCCGTACGCGTGATTCGACGGTTGATGCGAAGCTGCGAGGGAGCGAGCGATGCGGCCGAAGGAACGACGCGAAAGCGGACAGACCGACCTGTTGCGATCCCGGCTCGACCAGATCCTCAACATGGATCATGCGCTGGTGAAACTGGCCCGGTCGATCGACTGGCGTTTCCTCGAAGAACGGCTCGGCGCGGTCTATGACGACGACCCCGGCCGGCCGCCGCTGCCAACCGGGTTGATGGCGGGCCTGGCCATCCTCAAGTCGATGCACAACCTATCCGACTAGGCGCTGTGCGAGCGCTGGCTTGAGAACCCCTATTACCAGCTGTTCTGCGGCGAGGAGTTCTTCCAGCACCGCCTGCCCCTTCGACCGCAGCTCGCTGACGTCTGCGCATGGGCGAGGAGCGGCTGATGGCCTTGCTCCAGGAGAGCCTTGCGGCAGCGACGCGGCTGGGGGGCGGCCAAACCGGCCGACGTCCGTGCGGTGATCGTTGACACCACAGTGCAGGAGAAGGCCATCACCTTTCCGACCGACGCCAAGCTGATGCATCGGGCCCGCGAGTGGCTGGTGAAGTTGGCCAAAAAAGCGGCATCGGCCTGCGCCAGTCCTATGCGCGGGTCGGCAAGTTCGCGCTGATCAAGCATCAGCGTTATGCCCATGCCAAGCAGTCCAAGCGCGCAAACCGGGCGCTTAAGCGGCTGCGCACCATGCTCGGCGCGGTGATCCGCGACATTACCCGCAAGCTCGCCGGGCAGCCCGAACTGCCCAGGTCTTCGCCCTGCCGCTGGCTTGCCCGGCGCGTCAGGGACCAGCGGCAGCGCGAGCGCGGCCGCAAGGTCTATTCCCTGCACGCTCCCGAGGTGGAATGCATCGGCAAGGGTAGGCCCACAAGCCTATGAGTTCGGCGTCGAGGTCTCGGTCGCCACCACGCTGCAGCGCAACCGCGGCGGCCAGTTCGTCGGCCCATGTCAAGGCGCTGCCCGGCAATCGCTATGACGGCCACACACTGGCCACCGTCATTCCCGCCATCGAAACCGCTATCGGTGCCAATCTCGGCAAGATCGTCGCCGATGCCGGCTATCGCGGCCACAACGCGCCGAAGGACAAGATGTTCAAGGTCCATGTCGCCGGCTACCAGGGGCGGCATCACCAAGGCCATCAAGCGGGCACTGCGACGCCGGGCCGCTGTCGAACCGGTCATCGGCCATCTCAAGCAGGACCACCGCATGGGCCGCAACTTCCTGGCCTTCACCGAAGCGACGCCAACAACGCCATGCTCGCCGGCGTCGGCTACAACTTCAGCCTCTTGCTCAACTGGCTGAGGCTTTTGTTTGCCTACCTCTTGGCGCTGCTGCAACCGCTGCGGCGTCACCGGTCCAGCCACGATCAGCCTGACCTCCGCAGCTCAACCGGAATAGCCTCTGAAACGGGGCTCGCCTACAACGCCGGTGCCGAATGGCTTTCTTCACGGGCGACTGAGGAGCTTCGAAAGGAAGACACGACCCGGCGATATCGTCGCCCTATGCCAAAGACCCTCGCATCTAGTCCGTTCTCAAAACCCTATCTTGATGCGACGGTCGCCGATGGAGGGTCACAAACGTAGGGCAATCGGTTCGCGATCGACTGAAAACGATGACCGTTCGTCTGCGGTGCTCAGACTGCCACCGAGTGCCTGGCTGTACTACTTTCGAAATATTTGTCGAACTTGGCCGCGATGCTTCGCACGAAAGGGCGACTTGCGGCCGGCACAACGAATTTGTCGCCATCAAGTTCAAGCAATCGAACCGGACCGTGGAGGGCCATGGAACTCGACTGCTGAAGGAGCCTCTGGCCGGCTTCGCCGAAGCGTTCTACCAGATCGATCGCCGAGAAGGCGAAGTCGCACATCAGCCGCTCGATGATCCAGCCACGGACGCGATCGTCGTCGGAAAGCGCGATGCCGCGGACGGCGGCCAGCCCGCCATCCGCGACCATGCGTCCGTACTCGGCGGGCGAGGCCATGTTCTGGACGTAGCCCTGACGAAAACGGCCGATGGACGAAGGACCGAGACCGATCAATGTCTCGCAGCGATCCTCTGTATAGCCTTGGAAGTTACGATGCAGGGCCCCTGTGCGGGCAGCCACCGCCAGCGCATCGCCCGGTTTGGCGAAATGGTCGAGCCCGATTGCTTCGTATCCCTTGTCCACAATCGCTCGTGCGGCAAGTTGCGATTGTGCGAACCGCTCCGTGGGACCGGGGAGCCATGCCTCTTCGATCATCGTTTGATGCTTCTTGAACCAGGGCACGTGAGCGTAGCCGAAAAGCGCCATCCTGTCCGGTTCCAGGGTCAGCGCCTGCGCTACGGTGGAACAGACGCTCCCCCTGGTCTGGTGCGGCAAGCCGTAGAGCAGATCGAGATTGACCGATTCGACGCCACGTGAACGAACTCCGTCGACGACTGCCTTGGTCTGCAAAAAGCTTTGCTCGCGGTTGATCACCTTTTGCACTTTCGAATCGAAATCCTGCACGCCCAGGCTCGCCCGCGTCATGCCAATTTCGGCGAGTGCATCCAGGTGTGCTTCATCCATGTCATTGGGTTCGATTTCGACGCTGATTTTCGCGTCCGGGAGAAAATCGAAGCTGTCCCGTAGGCGAACCCCCAATGCGACTAGATCTTCGGGCTTCACCATCGTCGGCGAACCGCCACCGAAATGGACCGCTCGGACACGACCCTTGCCGCTGACAAGACCGGCAACCGTGGTGATCTCCCCATGCAGCGATCGCAGATAAGCGGCCACCGGCTCGTAATGACGCGTCTGCTTGGTATGGCACGCACAGAACCAGCACAGCTTGTCGCAATAGGGGATATGAAGATAGAGCGATATCTCGTCACCGCTTCCGAGCGCCTGCGACCAGACGCGGTAAACGGCAGCATCGACGCCCGCATGGAAATGCGGCGCGGTCGGATAACTGGTATAGCGCGGGACGTTCTCGCCAAGTCTGGCAGCTAATTCCGGTCGCATATCGCGGTCCACCGTGTTTGCATCGCGGGACCCTAGATGCATCGCTGAGCCAAAGCATTGATTTCGGTCAACCCTCGGTATGGACAAACTGCCGCAGGATTTCTCTCGCACCGATTGTTATCCTGCCGGCATTTGGGATCAATAAAAGCGAGCGTAATGACGGTACAGCAGGACATTCACAGTTCCGGTATTCCCGTCCTTTGCCTGTCTTGCGAGGCACGGCATCGCGGTGCCTGCGGTGCGCTCGACCCAGACCATTTGGTCGGGCTCGCCAAGACCTCGTGGCGTCACAAAATCGAGCCCGGGGTCAAACTGATCGGCGACGCCGAGGCCGTCGACAGCTATTCGAACGTGCTTTCAGGTGTGGTCAAGCTGACGAAAAGCCTTTCGGACGGTCGGCAGCAGATCGTCGGCCTCCAGTTCGCACCGGATTTTCTGGGACGGCCCTTCAAGGTGGAAAGCCCGATCAACGCGGAAGCGGCTACAGTTGTCTCCTTGTGCTCGTTTCCGAAGGCGGCGGTCGAGCGGATTATGAAGGAAGCACCGGAACTCGAGCATCGCCTATTCAAGCAGACGTTGATCGAACTCGACGCAGCCCGCGAATGGATGGTGACTGTGGGGCGCAGGACGGCACCAGAAAAGGTGGCGAGCTTTCTGCTCACGATCGCCCGGAATATCGATCGGACTGTTGATCCGGCGGCCAGGTCGGCGCGCTTCGATCTGCCGCTGACGCGTGTCGACATTGCTGACTTCCTGGCACTGAGGTTCGAGACCGTGAGCCGACAGCTGACGCGATTGCGGGCTGACGGCATAATCCGGATCGAGAACAATCGCCATGTGACGGTGGACAACATGAGCCGGCTGGAACAGCGCTGCGGCGGCTGAGGCGCGCGACAACCGCTCTTTCAATAAGACCTAAGTGACGGAACCTACGTCCGATACTCCGAGCCGCGGCGGGACATGCCTCTTCTTCGATCGCGATCTCCCGCCGCAAGCCTTTGAAGGAGCCGCGTAGCATGAACCCGACAGCTTCCGCATTGTCTATTGGGTCCATGGCCGATCGCCAGGGTGTTTCGACCACTTCGTCGGCGAAGCATTGATCCTCGACATACTCGACGAGCAACCGGCTGGTGGAGGCAAGATCGACTCCGGCCGAGGTCAAGCACGCCTCATACGCCGGGAAAATGAACCGTCTCTTCGAACCTATAAACGTCACGGAGAAGTGAACGACCCGCGTTGCCTATGCCAAGACATTTGAGACGTTCGGAAAGGCATTGTTGACGCTTTCCAGCGCGCGTCGCAGAGCCTCAGTTTTCCCGATACGCCGCCTCTCATCACATCGTACGGAATCGCCTCCAAGCCGGGCCGGGCCGGGGACGTCGGACTCTCTCACGAACAGGCGGCTCGTGCTGCGTTTTCTCAGTCAATCGCCACCTTCTGATTGCACCGAGCTCAATGCTGCCCAGTAAATTCGTGCGGCTTTGACCTGGATCATGGCGGGCACGCGGCGGCTCGGCAAGTAATGCACCGCGGATTTGGCGTCCGCGGGAATTCGAGATCGGGACTTGCGATGAAATTCGGCACAGAGATCGCCCTTTTGAGCCTGTTTGCTTTTGCCGCCCTTGTGGCCGCCGGCTTCGGCGTGGATGAAACTTTTCGCCAGCACATGTGGGTTTTGTTCTTCACCGTGGCTGGCTTCACCGTGATCCTGATGCGCAACACGGAGTTCAAGCCCGCCGCTCCGATCGACCCCACGGCCTACATGGACGGTCCGGTCCGCTATGGCGCCATCGCCACCATGTTTTGGGGTGTTGTCGGCATGCTGGTCGGCGTGGTCATCGCGCTGCAGCTCGCCTACCCCGATCTCAACATCCAGCCCTGGTTCAATTTCGGCCGTTTGCGGCCGCTGCATACGTCGGGCGTGGTCTTCGCTTTCGGCGGCAACGCGCTGCTTTGCACGTCTCTATATGTCGTACAGCGCACCTGCCGCGCGCGGCTGTTCGGCGGCGATCTCGCCTGGTTCGTGTTCTGGGGTTACCAGCTCTTCATCGTCATGGCGGCGACCGGCTATCTGCTCGGCATCACCGAGAGCCGCGAATACGCCGAACCCGAATGGTATGTGGACATCTGGCTGACCATCGTCTGGGTCGCCTATCTCGTCCTGTTCCTCGGCACGATCCTGAAGCGCAAGGAACCGCATATCTACGTCGCCAACTGGTTTTACCTGTCCTTCATCGTGACCATCGCGATGCTGCATGTGGTCAACAACCTGTCGATGCCGGCCTCCTTCCTGGGCTCCAAGAGCTATTCCGCGTTTTCCGGTGTCCAGGACGCGCTGACGCAATGGTGGTACGGCCACAACGCCGTCGGCTTCTTCCTCACGGCCGGCTTTCTTGGCATGATGTATTACTTCGTGCCGAAGCAGGCGAACCGTCCGGTCTATTCGTACCGGCTGTCGGTTATCCATTTCTGGGCGATCATCTTTCTCTATATCTGGGCCGGCCCGCATCACCTGCACTACACCGCCTTGCCCGACTGGGCGCAGACGCTCGGCATGGCGTTTTCGATCATGCTGTGGATGCCGTCGTGGGGCGGCATGATCAACGGCGTGATGACGCTCTCCGGCGCCTGGGACAAGCTCCGCACCGATCCGATCATCCGCATGATGCTGATGGCCGTCGCCTTCTACGGCATGTCGACCTTCGAAGGCCCGATGATGTCGATCAAGACCGTCAACTCGCTATCACACTATACCGACTGGACGATCGGCCATGTCCATTCCGGAGCGCTCGGTTGGGTGGGCATGATCTCGTTCGGTGCGATCTATTACATGGTGCCGAAGCTGTGGAACCGCGATCGACTGTATTCGCTGCGGCTCGTTACCTGGCATTTCTGGCTGGCGACGCTCGGGATCGTGGTCTACGCGGCGGTGATGTGGGTGTCCGGCATCATGCAGGGCCTGATGTGGCGCGAATACGACGAGCAGGGCTTCCTGGTCTACTCTTTCGCCGAAACCGTCGCCGCCATGCATCCCTACTATGTCATGCGAGCCATCGGCGGTGCGATGTATCTGTCCGGTGCCCTGATCATGGCATGGAATGTCGCCATGACCATTCGCGGTTACCAGCGCAAAGAACAGCCATTGCCGGGTTCCGTGCCCGCCCTCCAGCCCGGCGAATAAGGAGCCAGAAATGGGCTTGATGGACAAACACGCAGTCATCGAGAAGAACGCCACGCTCCTTCTCGTCGGGTCCTTGCTGGTCGTGACGGTCGGCGGCATCGTTGAGATCGCACCGCTCTTCTATCTCGACAACACGATCGAGAAGGTCGAAGGCATGCGGCCTTACTCGCCGCTCGAGCTCGCCGGACGCAACATCTATGTGCGCGAGGGCTGCTACCTCTGTCACAGCCAGATGATCAGGCCGTTCCGCGACGAAGTCGAGCGCTACGGCCACTACAGCTTGGCGGCCGAGTCGATGTACGATCATCCGTTCCAGTGGGGATCGAAGCGAACCGGCCCGGACCTCGCGCGCGTTGGCGACCGCTACTCCAACGAATGGCACGTCCAGCATCTCAACGCGCCACGCTCGGTGGTACCGGAATCGATCATGCCGAGCTATGCCTTCCTGAAGGGCACACCGATCGAGGTGAAGGATTTCTCGACGCATCTGATCGCGAACAGGCGAGTCGGCGTCCCCTACACAGACGAGATGATCGCCCAGGCAAATGCCGATCTGATGGCACAGGCTGATCCCAATGCCGACACGTCCGGTCTGGAAGGCCGCTACCCCAAGGCCAAGCTTGGCGACTTCGACGGCAACCCCCAACAGGTCACCGAAATGGATGCCCTTGTCGCTTACCTGCAGATGCTCGGCACGCTTGTTGATTTCAAAAACTACGACGAAGCCGCCGGCTACCGCTGAGGAGAATGTCGATGGATTACAATTTGATGCGGGAGTTTGCCGACAGTTGGGGCCTGCTCGCCATGGCTCTGTTCTTCATTGGCTGCATTGCATTTGCGCTCCGACCCGGCAGCCGCGGGCTGGCCGATGAAGCCGCCCGGATTCCTCTCGAGGAGGATTGATGATGAGCAACGAGCAAGTCGACGAAATCTCAGGGATCGCGACGACCGGCCATGAGTGGGACGGGATCAAGGAACTTAACAACCCACTTCCGCGCTGGTGGGTGATCACCTTCTACGTCACCATCGCCTGGGCAGCCGCCTATACGATTGCCTACCCCGCCTGGCCGATGCTCAGCTCCGCCACCAAGGGCGTTCTGGGCTTTTCCAGCCGAAACGACGTCAAGAACGAACTTGCGGCTGCCGAAGCAGCCAAAGGCACTTACGTCGCAGCCATCGAGCAGAAAAGCGTATCCGAAATTGTTGCCGACGATGCACTGCGCGAATTCGCCGTCGCAGCCGGTGGCGCCGCCTTCAAGGTCAATTGTGTGCAGTGCCACGGCTCCGGCGGGCAAGGTTCCGCGGGCTTTCCCAACCTCAACGACGACGACTGGCTGTGGGGCGGCAAGGCGGAGCAGATTCAGCAAACGATTATGCATGGCATTCGCTTTGCGTCCGACCTGGATACACGCGTTTCGGAAATGCCCGCTTTTGGCGACATCATAACGCCCGAGCAGATCACTCAGGTCAGCGCCTATGTCGCCAGCCTATCGGGGGCTGTCAAAGACGCGAGCCTGGTCGAGCCCGGCGCCAAGGTCTTCGCCGAGAACTGCGTGGCCTGTCATGGCGACAAGGCACAAGGCAACAGGGAGCTCGGCGCGCCCAATCTGACCGATGCGATTTGGCTCTACAGATCCGGCGAGACCGCCATCGCCGCCCAGGTCCGCGAGCCGAAGCATGGCATCATGCCGGCATGGGCCGGGCGCCTCGGCCAGACCGCAGTCAAGGAACTCACAGTCTATGTCCATTCGCTTGGCGGCGGAGAATAGGATCGGAAGCCTATTCTCGGCCCTCCCCGCCAAGCGACGAGGCCCGGCGCGCCGGGCCTCGACACATTCGGGCGTGCGGCGATTGTTCTGATTAATGGGGCGCTCCGTGTCGATGCGGCAAAACATGCTTAGCTCAGCATCTTGGACGTTACCCAAAGCAGACGAGTGCGGTTGCACGCCAATACCGTCGGCGGCGCGCGAGGAGATGCCCGTGCTAAAGAAAACGCAGGTAGCGCCCCACGCAGCCGAGGCGGTCAATTCCGCCAAGACGCGGCAGCCGCTCTATGCCGCGCGCAAGAAGATCTTCCCGAAACGCGCCTCCGGCAACTTTCGCCGCTTCAAGTGGCTGGTGATGGCGATTACGCTGGGCATCTACTACCTGACACCCTGGCTTCGATGGGACCGCGGGTCATACGCCCCGGATCAGGCCGTGCTGCTCGATCTCGCCCATCGGCGATTCTACTTCTTCTTCGTCGAGATATGGCCGCAGGAATTCTATTATGTCGCCGGCCTTCTGATGATGGCCGGAATCGGTCTCTTCCTGATCACATCGACGGTTGGCCGGGCCTGGTGCGGCTATACCTGCCCGCAGACCGTTTGGGTCGACCTGTTCCTGGTGGTGGAGCGAGCGATCGAAGGCGATCGCAACGCCCGCATGAAGCTCGATGCAGGGCCATGGACAATGCGCAAGCTGGTGTTGCGGGTCTCCAAGCACGCTATCTGGCTGGTCATCGCGGTTGCAACGGGTGGCGCCTGGATTTTCTATTTCGCCGATGCCCCGACGCTGGCTTTGGACGTCGTAGAAGGCACCGCCGCTCCTGTGGCCTATGTGACCATCGCCGTACTAATGGCGACCACCTACACGTTCGGCGGACTGATGCGCGAGCAGGTCTGCACCTATATGTGCCCGTGGCCGCGCATTCAGGCGGCGATGCTGGATGAGAATTCGCTAACCGTCACCTACAATGACTGGCGCGGCGAACCGCGCTCGCGTCATGCCAAGAAGGCTATTGCCGCCGGGCAGCCGGTCGGCGATTGCGTCGACTGCAATGCCTGCGTCGCCGTTTGCCCGATGGGCGTCGACATTCGCGACGGCCAGCAGCTCGAATGCATAACCTGTGCGCTTTGCATCGACGCCTGCGACGGCATCATGGACAAGCTTGGCAGGGAACGCGGGCTGATCTCCTATGCGAGGCTTTCGGACTACAATGCCAACATGGCGCTTGCGACTGCCGGCGGCACCGTCCCGGTGAACCCGGCACTCGTCCGGACTGTCACAGGCGCATTTTCCGACGGCCTGGCACACTTCCAACTTCGCAACATCTTCCGTCTGCGCACCTTCATCTACCTCGGCGCATGGTCGGCGGTCGGACTGGCGCTGCTCATTTCGCTGCTCACACGCGAGAGGCTCGAGTTGAATGTCTTGCATGATCGCAACCCGCAATTCGTCTCGCTCTCCGACGGCTCTATCCGCAACGGCTACACCGTCAAGCTGCTGAACATGATCCCCGAACCGAGGGCGATCGTCGTCACCTTGCAAGGCTTGCCGGGCGCCGAGATGAGCGCGGTCGGCATCGAGCTTCCTCCGGCACGGTCATTCGAGACGCTTGTCGAGCCCGATCGGTTGAAGGTGCTCAAGGTCTTCGTGCGCCAGCCGGCGGGCCAGGTCGAGGGCACCGCGCGGAGCTTCAAATTCCGGATAGAGGACAAGGCAGGCCTCGAGTCCGCCGAATACACCGCCACGTTCAATGCACCGGAGACTGCCAGATGAGTGCCCAATCGCAGAAATCCCGCGAGTTCACCGGCAGGCACATGCTGCTCACCATCCTCGGCTTCTTCGGCGTGGTCATCGGCGTCAACCTCACCATGGCAACGCTCGCCAGCACGAGCTGGACAGGCCTGGTCGTGGAAAACACCTATGTGGCCAGCCAGCAGTTCAACGAGAAGGCCAAGGAAGGGCGCGCGCAAGCGGCGTTGGGCTGGACCGGCAAGCTGACGATCGCATCGGGCAATGTGCGCTACTCGTTGAGCGACGCTGCCGGCAAGTCTGTTCTAATGAATGGCGTCAAGGTTCTGTTTCGCCATCCTGCCTACGAGGCCGAGGACAAGGCCATCACCCTGGCGTCAGGCCGGGACCAGGAATTCAGCACACGACACACGCCAAAGGACGGCGTCTGGATCGTTCAAATCGATGCCGATGCCGGCCTCGCCGAACCCTATCGCGACGTTCGCCGCATTATCATTTCCAAAGGGGCGATTCAATGAACTGCTGCGCACCGGATGCCGAAATGGCATTGGACCTGGACGGTGTGACATCCGTCCTGCCCTCGAGCCAGGAAATAAAATTGGCAAGCCGCTCCCTCGGCGGAGAGCTCCGCCAGATCGACCTGTCGGTGCCAATGGTACATTGCGGCGCCTGCATACAGTCGATCGAGACGGCGATCGGCAAGCTCGACAATGTCGATGCTGCTCGCGTCAACCTGTCGACGAAACGGGTTTCGATCCGCTGGCATGGAGAAGAGGTCCCGCCATTCGTAGCCACCCTTGGCCGGCTTGGCTACCAGGCGCATTTGTTCGATCCAGAGGTCGAAGGGAAGGACAAGACGCTCTCTGAACTGATCCGCGCCGTCGCGGTCGCTGGATTTGCCGCGGGCAACATCATGCTGCTTTCAGTGTCGGTCTGGTCCGGCGCCGAAGGTGCCACGCGCGACCTGTTCCATTGGGTCTCGGCGCTGATTGCCATCCCTGCTTTGGCTTTTGCCGGCGGCATCTACTTCCGCTCGGCCTGGAACGCGCTTCGCCATGGCCGGATGAACATGGACGTGCCGATCGCCGTCGGTGTGTCGCTCGCCTATGCCATGAGCCTCTACGAGACGATCAACCATGGCGACCATGCCTATTTCGACGCTTCTGTCTCACTGCTGTTCTTCCTCCTGATCGGCCGCACCCTGGACCACGTGATGCGCGAGCGGGCCCGGACCGCCGTCAAAGGCCTGTCGCGGCTGGCCGCGCGCGGGGCTATGGTGCTGGGCGACGACGGCACGCGCGACTACCTGCCGGTCGGCGAGATCGAACCCGGCATGAAAATGCTGATCGCGGCCGGCGAAAGGATTCCGGTTGATGGCACCATCATCTACGGGACATCGGATCTCGACTGCTCGCTGGTCTCCGGCGAGAGCACGCCAAACACAGTGGCACCGGGCGGTGTGGTTCAGGCGGGAACCCTTAATCTTACTGGTCCACTTACGATCGAGGCGACCGCTGCTGCGAAGGATTCCTTCCTGGCGGAGATGGTTCGGCTGATGGAAGCCGCCGAGGGTGGCCGCGCACGGTACCGCCGCATCGCCGATCGCGTCTCGGCGCTGTACGCGCCGGTCGTCCATCTGACGGCCCTTGTGACCTTCATCGGCTGGATGCTGGCCACTGGCGACTGGCACCGGGCGATCACGATTGCCATCGCCGTTCTCATCATCACTTGCCCATGCGCTCTCGGGCTCGCAGTGCCGATCGTGGAGGTCGTTGCGGCGCGGCGTCTGTTCGAGAACGGCGTGATGGTCAAGGATGGTTCGGCCATGGAGCGCCTGGCGACGATCGACGCAGCGGTATTCGACAAGACGGGGACACTCACGCTCGGCCAGCCGCGGCTCGTCAATGCATCGTCCATCGATCCAACGATGCTGGCGATCGCAGCCGACATGGCCGCGCATTCCCGCCATCCGTTTTCAAGGGCGATGGCCGGCTTTGCGGGGTTTTCCGGCCAGCCCAAGCTCGAATCCGTCAGCGAATATCCGGGCTTCGGGATCGAAGCCAGCGCCGCCGGAAACACTTGGCGTCTTGGCCGGCGCGGATGGGCTGGATGGAAAGCCCGAACCGGCGGCGAAGGCAAATTAGGCGGGTTCGGTGCGACAGTCCTCTCGAAGAATGGGATCATCACCGCATCCTTTGCTTTCGAGGATGCGCTGCGCCCCGATGCCAGCGCAGCCGTTAAGCAACTGAAAGATACCGGCCTGTCGGTGGAAATGCTGTCGGGCGATACGGCAAGGGCCTGCGGCGAGGTGGCCGAAACATTGGGTGTCGATCGTTTCGTTCCCGCGATGCTTCCCTCCGGCAAGGTCGAACGGATCGAGACGCTGGCGAAAGGCGGACATAAGGTTCTGATGGTCGGCGACGGGCTTAACGATACGCCTGCGCTGGGCGCGGCGCATGTCTCGATTGCTCCGGCGACCGCCGCCGACATTGGCCGCAACGCGGCGGATTTTGTCTTCTTGCGCGATAGCCTTCTGGCAGTACCCCTCGCGCTGGATATTTCCAGGAAGGCAGGTCAGCTGATCCGCCAGAACATCGCCATAGCGATCGTCTACAACACCGTCGCGGTGCCGATCGCCATTCTGGGACATGTCACGCCGCTGATCGCGGCGGTCGCGATGTCCGCCTCGTCGCTCCTGGTCATCGGAAATGCGTTGCGCTTGCAAGGATTTGCGTCGAACGCTCCGGCCAGAATTGCTCCGCACAACAGACGCTCCCGCATCGGCGAATGGGCACGAATGTCATGACGACGCTCGTCTACCTCATACCCGTGGCTCTGTTCCTCGGAGCGCTTGGGCTCTCTGGCTTTCTTTGGGCTCTGAGGAGTGGCCAATACGAGGATCTTGATGGAGCTGCCGAGCGGATTCTCATCGAACGGGACGACAAGCCGGAACGCTGATTGATGGCAACAGCTATCGGCATCATCGCCCGCTCGGATGTCGTGACGCATCGCGCTTGATCATCTTGGGCCGCCAGTCCAACAGTGAGGCCGCCAGACCAGCCTCTCGCGCGCTCGCCAACACGTCCGCACCCGGCTACTTCAAACCGTGCCGTAGCTTCTGCCGACCAGCGTCGCCGCGGACGCTGCGGGCTTGCCGCCGGACGGTTCGGAACCGTCGCGGGCCACCTTATACCAAGAGTCATGGGGTAGAGGCCCAGGATAAAGCGCCGATTGGGTGAATGGATCGGCCGCGCATTCGACGGGTAGAGTGAGGTAAATCGCTTGATATCTGCAGCGCCGACCTGGACCGGTTCCATCGCCACCATCCACTCGACGTTTTCGGTGCAGGGCGTCGTCGTCAATGATCCCTCATAGGTCCAGTAGCCAAGCGAGGCCGGCAGAAGCCCGTTGGGATCGACCTCGTCGACCGCCATCTCCTCGCCTAGCCGCATGGGAAAAGCTTCGGCAAGGCCGGCAAAGCCGGCATTTGTCGCGCCTCACCATCTTGCCGCCGCCCTTGTGCCAACCAATAGAGATGTGCGGAATATCCGCCTTGACCGCGCTGTTGATATCGATCGGTGATTGCTGCGTGCCCGCCGAGCAGACGAAATTTTTCATATCCAGATCGGCCCAGTACTCGGGTCCGACCGGGCCAGCATATCCCCAATGGGTGCTCGCCGCATCCGCGGCCTGAGCGCAAATCGGGCATGCGCCGAACCCTTTGATCAGACTACGACGGTCCATATGCTTTCGCTCCTTGGTGCGAACTGGTGTTTTTCTAATTGAGGCTGCGAGGTTGCGAGTTTGACACATGCATCAGCGACCCAGAACTGGGCTATCGTGATTGTCGTGAGCGCTGGCGACGATAAGTTTGTCCCGGACCTTTTTACAATGATCCATTAAGGCGTTCACCTCGGCGATCACGCGATCCGGCGTGATATCGAACTTGCAACGGACTTTACGCAGCGGCACACTTTGTCCAGACCACATCCGCGAGATTTCGAGAATCTGCTGTGTGAAAAATGCGCCGCCATGTGATCGGGTGCAGGGCAGGGCGATGCCTGGCGCATGGCTCGGCCTTCCTTTCCATAACGCGCGGCCGCCGTTGTCGGCTGTCTGGGCTTGTGCCGCGCCCCAACCGCCCGTTGGTTCACGAGACCGCAATGAGGATAGTCAATCGACCTTTCTTTCATTTGTGAAAGGAAGCTCAGATGATAGAATTCCATCAGGTCATATATTTTCCCGCAGATAGATGTCGAACGGCAGAAATGTCTGCCCCGGTGTCTCCGCGGTGCCGGTCTCGATGGCCCGGACTACCAATGTCATCAGCTCCTGGCAAAGCCGGCTAAGTGGCGTGGCGACCGCCATCGTGATGATGTTATCTGCGAGCGCCGCCCGTGACTCCGGCGTGATTTCATTCACGATCGCCACGAGATCCTGACCTTGGCCCTCTTCACGAAGCGCGGAGATGGCGCCCTCCATGCCCCCGCCGGCCAGATAGAAGCCGGCGAGTTCAGGTTCCCTCTGCATGAGATCCAGCGTTGCTTCGTAGGTGATCTGCCGTTTCTCGAGGTTCATGAACGTATCGAGCACCTCGAATGTCGGCGCGTTCTCACGGAAATAGGAGCGAAAGCCAACATCGCGGAGCTCGTGCCCCTGGAAACGATGGCTGCCGACAAACACCGCCACCTTACCGGGCCGTTTTGCGACCCGGGAAAACATCCAAGCGGCCGTCCGCCCCACCTTACGGTTGTTGAGGCCGATATAGCCCTGGCGCACGCCGGTGGCGAAATCGGAAAGCAGTGAGAAAACCGGAATGCCTTTTGCCTTGAGCTCCTCGACCGCAGCCGTAATCTTCGGGTGGTCCGGCGCCACCATGGCGATGGCGTGGCAGCGTGCGCCCAAATCCTTGAGGAGCGCGACCAGGTCGCCCGGCACATGTGACGGCGCGAATTCGATGAGCGGAATACCATGGAAGGACTGGGCCGTGCTGACCGAGGCTTCGAGCTCGCGCGCGAGGTCTTGGTAGAATTTCTGGGCGGGTTTTCTCAAGATGAAGCCCAGCCGATAGTGCGGCAAGTCCCGCTGCAGGCGTTGCTTGATGAGACCGGCAGCATGATAGCCGATGGCGCGGGCGGCCTCGTGGACCCGCCGCGCGGTTTCCTCTCGCACGGGATGGCGGGCGTTCAGCACCCGATCGACTGTTGCGACGCTGACCCCGGCTTCGCGGGCAAGATCGGCAATTGTGGGACGCTTGGCCATGTTCCAATTCTGATTTGTTTTATGCCGTTGGCTCTCTATCGACCAGCGCGCCTCGGCCACGATCACGGGCGGCAAAAATGAAGGCGTGCGCATGCTCCGTGATCGACAAACAGGACTGCAAGCGTAGCCGGGCGCCTATCAACATACGATTCGTTTGCTTGTGGCACTCATAATTTTGCGCTCACCGCATTAGCGCTCTGATTCCATGAGCTCGCGAAGCGCCGTTTGGAGCCTGCGGTTCGATGTTTATTTCTTGTGACGAGTGCGACGACCTAACAGGTCGATGGGCGTTTGATCGGTTGGCCGGTTTAATGTCTCGACAATCTGGTGACCGCGGAAGGCGGCTTGCAACTGCACTTGGTCCAATTCGCCTTCCCAGCGGGCCACGACGAGCGATGCCACTGCGTTACCGACGAAATTCGTGAGCGCCCGGCATTCGGACATGAAGCGGTCGACGCCAAGGATCAGAGCCATGCCGGCAACGGGAACACTCGGTACTACGGAGAGCGTAGCGGCTAGCGTGATGAAGCCCGCGCCGGTGACACCTGCAGCACCCTTCGAGGAGAGCATCGCGACGAGCAGCAGGAGGACCTGATCGCCGATCGAGAGATCCGTATTCGTCGCCTGCGCGATGAAAAGGGCCGCAAGCGTCATGTAGATGTTGGTGCCGTCCAGATTGAAGGAATATCCGGCCGGGATGACCAGACCAACCACGGAGCGCTTGGCGCCAGCCTTTTCCATCTTTTCAATGAGCGAGGGCAGCGCGGCCTCCGAGGAGGATGTTCCCAGGACAAGCAGCAGCTCTTCCTTGATGTAGCGGATGAGAGAAAAGATCGAAAAGCCGTTGTAACGGCAGACCGCGCCGAGAACCCCGAACACGAAGAGGAAGGCGGTGAAATAGAACGTCCCGACCAGCATCGCCAGGTTCACGACCGAACCGACGCCATATTTGCCGACCGTGAAGGCCATGGCGCCGAAAGCGCCGATCGGCGCAGCCTTCATCAGAATGCCGACCAGCTTGAAGACGGGCGCGATCAGCGCCTGGAAAAAGCAAGTGACCGGCGTGGCCGTCTCTCCGGCCATCGCCAGAGCAATGCCGAACAGAACCGAGAAGAACAGGACCTGCAGGATGTCGCCGTCCGTGAAGGCACCGACGATCGTTGACGGGATGATATTCATCAGGAAGTCGGTCACGGACTGCTCGTGGGCTTTTGCGGTATAGGTATTCACGGCCTGGACATCGAGCGAGGCCGGATCGATGTTGAGGCCGGCGCCAGGCTGAACGACATTGGCGACGATAAGGCCGACGATCAATGCGAGCGTCGAAAAGGTGAGGAAATAGACCATCGCCTTGCCGACAACGCGGCCGACCTGCTGGAGATCGTTCATGCCGGCGATGCCGGTCGCAATTGTCAGGAAGATGACAGGGGCGATGATCATCTTGACGAGCTTGATGAAGGCATCGCCGAGCGGCTTCAGGCTCTCGCCGAGTTCCGGATAGAAATGGCCAATTGCGACGCCGAGGATGATGGCAGCAAGCACCTGCGCGTAAAGCCTGGCATAGAAGGGTTTGCGGGGCGCGGGACTCGCGCTGGGGACTTGTGGGGCTGACACTGTTTCTCTCCCTGACCGGATTGGGGCGGGCTGTTCATGCCCTTCACAGGCTTCTCCCATCGCGGCGCCGGTCGAACGCTGCTGCCATCTCGCCGCAAGTGCCGTGCCAAATGGAAGACCTGTGTCACAACGTCCTCTCCCGAGCTTTTGTCACGCCGCGCAAGCGGCCTTGTGCGGATAATCGCACTGTCTGCCTTCACCCCTAGCGGAATCTCGCACGAAGATTCGCCAACGGTCGGTCTGAAGAATGCATAAGATTGATAAGGGCGCGCCTTCAAGCAGGTCTTTTTGTTCCCTGGCAGATCGGCCGTCGGTCGACCTCTTGGGCTTGCGGTTTTGCTCGCCCCTCGCTTTTGTCGTCTTTGCGACGAGCCGCATCGTTGGCACCAGCAAAGGGCGTATTCCTTACGCGACCGTGTCCTTGCCGCGCTCGCGCTGCAATCGACACTTTGAAATAGGACGTCGAGAAGCAGAGACCGCTGGTTCCCGACCCGCGATGGTGCGGTTCAAAAGAGGCTTCGCAGTCGTCGCGCTCCCAAGGACGCCGCGCTCGACGACTTCGTGCCGTCGCACGCGAAACCGCCTGCTGTATCTTCTCCGTCATCAATGACGAGGGGAATGGCGGTTGCCGCAAGCAACGCCAGTGAGCCCACCAGTCTCGTCGGCAGCGATAACCTGTTCCGCCATTACTTCAATAGGCGTATGCGCTCGGCCGTCAGCGCGTGCCGGGGACCGCGGAGGCGCTGGGCAGACCTTCCTTCCATGACGCGCGGCCGTCGTTCTTGGCTGTCTGGCTTCTGCCGCCCAACAACCACCCGTTGATTTAGGAGACCGGAATGAGGGAGGAGAGCCAATCGAACTCTCTTTCATTTGTGAAAGGAAACCAGCCGTCTATGATAGCATTCCATCAGAAATTTCCCGGCAGATGGAATTGGAACGGCAATGTCTGCGACGTGATACGTCAGGCCGTTTCTCGCGCTTGACCGTGACCAGGGCCCGATCGGCCGCGACGTACAGTCCATCCGATCGAGGACAGCCCGACCGACCTCACGGCGGTCGGGCCCTGACCAAGGTGTTAAGGCGATGCAAAACTGCAAAGTGTTCTTCCGTCCCTTTTGCAAGTGACGAGACAATTAGAAGCTCTGCCGTCCAACGGACCAGCACCGGATTTAGGTTGCGTCAAACTAAAACACAAATGAGAACCCATTTCCATTGCCGGCACGCATAATGGAAAGTGCGGTTGCAGCCATCGAACGCCAATAACTGTATCCAGAAGACGGCAACATCAGCTTGAGGGAGGCGGCCTCCAATGCCTACGGCGTCTCCAAGGATCAGGTGATCGCAGGTAACGGATCGTCTGAACTCCTCGGGCTCATTTATAGAGCTTTCCTTGCCCCCGGGCGATAGGGTGGCGAGGATGTCGCCAGTTTTTTCGTTCAACTGCAAACTTGACATGATGCAAGGTGCTCAATTTCTCGAAATTGGATCGAGCGAAGCTAAAGCGCCATTTCTTGTTACTCCGAATGGTCGTCATTGGGCGTTCTGAAGCAGATGCGTATTCGCTCGCCGCACCTGCTTACGAATGATGGCTCAGGAGTTTTAGATTCGTTCACGACCTTAATGCCATCGCGACTCCGCCAAACTTGCCGCTGACCTTCGATGCAGCAATCGGGAGTGAATTGTGCGTAGTAGGATCGGCCGTCTATGCGAAAGACTCTGCTTGATCAGTTGGAAGAGGCAGGTTCCAACTAGCTTCTTTGTCAACGGGCATTTGGGAATCTGCCGCTAGATGCTTCCCTATACACCGCAATGACGATTCAATCCGAAATTACGACACGAGTTGGCTGACCATGAATTCGCTGTCCGATTGGTCGCTCCCGGTATTAGCTTCTACCTGGGTTGCGCGAGCTTGCAGGTTGCCGAAACGCCGGTTTCGCGGCGAAAGCGGAACGGATTTGACTTAGCGCAAAGACACAGGAGAGCCGCAGCGGTAAGAATGACAGTTATCGGCATAGGACGGTAAACCGTTGCGGACCTCGATCCTGACAAAATATCACAAGGCCCGCCTGCCTTGGTACACCATCTATCCGACTGTGCCGGAGTTCTCCGAGGCGGTCGGTGCCGAGTCATACAAGGAATGGCTGAGGGACCTGCCGGCCGAGGAATCGGTGTCACTCTATCTCCACATTCCGTTCTGCCGATCGTTGTGCTGGTATTGCGGCTTCCCTACCACCATCACCCGGCAGGATGCCCCGATCATCAAGTATCTCGCGGTGCTGCGTGACGAGATCCGGTTGGTCTTGGAGCAAGTGCCGCAACCGCTGCCCGTGAGCGACGTGCATTTCGGCGGTGGAACGCCGACCCTCATTGGGCCAGCGGAGTTCTTGGCCATGATGGAACTCCTGGGCCGCGGTTTCGCGTTGAGGAAAACGGCTATGGTCGCCGTCGAGATCGACCCACGAACGTTCACGGCCGAGATGGCCGAAGCCTTAGGAGCAGCCGGCGTGAACCGGGCGAGCCTCGGCGTGCAGACCTTCGACCCCATTGTTCAAAAAGAGATCAACCGGGTCCAGAGTGAGGCGCAAACGGCCGCTGCCGTCGAAATGCTGCGTCGACATGGAGTAAGCCGCATCAATTTCGACCTCATCTTGGGCCTCCCGCATCAGACGGTGCGGTCCTGCATCGAAACCGCGACGGCGGCGATCGCCATGCGCCCCAGCCGGCTTGCGGTGTTCGGCTACGCGCACATTCCGTCCCTTATAAAGAATCAGCGCCTGATCGACGAGGCAGCGCTGCCGGACAGCGCTGCTCGCGCCGAACATGCTGCGGCCGTAGCCGAGACGCTGGTTGCCGCAGGCTACCGAGAGATCGGGCTCGATCATTTCGCCTTGCCGGACGACGAACTCGCGCTGGCACAAAAAACCGGTCGCCTGCGGCGTAACTCGCTGGGCTATTCGGCCGACACCTGCAAAACCCTGATCGGGTTCGGCGCGTCGGCTATCGGCCGTGTCGGCGAGGGGTACGTCCAGAACGAGGTTACACGGGATTCCTACACCAGGCACATCGCAGCTGGGCATCTGGCGACGTCAAAGGGCTACCGCCTCACCGACGAAGACCGCGTGCGAGCCGCAATCATCGAGCGGCTGATGAGCGATCTCGAGGCCGATGTGCCGGCAATCTGCGCCGCCCATAGATCTGATCCGAGCCGCTTTCTCGATTCAGCTGAACGCTTGGCGATGCTGGCCGAGGACGGGATAGTGGACATCGAAAAGGGTTTCATCCGCGTGCGGCAGGAGCATCGCTTTGTGATTCGCGCTGTTGCTGCCGCATTCGATGTCTTTCTCGACCGGGTTGCCCCGTAAGCCCAGCCAGGCAGCGTGAGGGAGGCCAAAGGGATGACCGCTCGCCGCTAAACGGCAATGCTCCGGTAAATCACAACAAAGCCTTGGGCAACATGGCGACGCCGGTCCTGGTGGAGTGACCGAATTCGGCGTCAAGATCAGGACGAAAGCCTTGCTTCGCGACAAAACCGTCGCGCTCGGCATCCATCTGGATACGCGACATCGGGAACGCCCACGCCTTTACCCGTCACATCGATGCCGGCGTCGTCTTGGTCAACTGTTTCGACCGCGCTGACATGGACCTCGAGGTGACTACAAGCAGACTGGGACCGGGCCGACAAATGCCTTGAAGCGCTGACACAATAGAGCGGAGCGCCTCTTCCCGCAAAAGGAATGCTACGTCAACAAGCATGCAATGTGACGCTGGGAGTAAGCGCGCCAGTGGCTGCGAGGAGCCAGTCAGGCGGCACCGAGCTCAAAGAATTTCGCATAAGGACCATGTGCGAAGTGTGCCCGCAACTCATCAAAATTCCATACCGTTTCGTGCAACGGGCGCGTTTCTTGGCGCTCAAGGACGCCGCTACCAGGGAGCTGAAGCGCTGGAACGCCAAGGAAATCCAAGACAGTTGCCACGCAAGCGCCGGGATCGCGAAGAAGCCACTCATACTCGATTCCGAGCATGTTAGTTAACCCGAAGGCGCTCACGACCCGAGCGTGGAAATCATCGGCAGCTTTGAAGTAGGCCTCACAGGCGGCGAGTGACAATGTCACGGGTGACGGTGGAGCGGTATTCTTGTCCGAACTGAACTTAAGCCACTGGCGAGTTTGTCTTGCCTGCACTAGCGATCTCAGCGATTCCAATGTGTTTCTGCGAATTAAAAGGATGACCTTGAGGCCCTCCCAACGGGCCAGTTGTCCAAAAAAGCCCGGACGCTCGTAAAACTGAGGTTCGTTGATCTTGCAGCCAACATGCGTCACCTTCTTGTCGCTTCTCGTCGGGTAGTGCAAGAAGGCCTGCTCCAGGAGTTCGCGATCGCTGCGTAGCAGGCGATCCTTATCGGGCCAATTCGTATCATATGTATTGAGCAACTCACCGTTGCTTAACACATTCGGATGCTCGTTTAGCAATTCTTCCAGGTAGTGCGTGCCACTCCTCGGCATCGCCAGGATTGCAAATGGCTCAGGAGAAGTGCGGAGATGGGTCATTGAGTGCGTTTCCGATTAACATTTGCGAAGGATCCAGCAAAGAATCCTGGCACCGCCGGCTCTTCAAACTGGGGGGTGGCTTTGCTCCGTAGCGCTCAGCACCTGCTCCGATTCCATCCGGACCTTCTATAACAGGTGACATCTTCGCTGGTGGTGTTGTGCGTCAGTTGCGCCGGCGCCTCGGCCTTCGATATCCGCTCGCGCCACTTCTTCCAATCCGAGCACGCTTACCTCCAGGCTGTAGCGATGCTGCACCCGTGTCTCCTTCTTTAAGTCGCAAGCAGTATCAACGCAGCAGACGTCGGCGAAGCAATGCAGACGACAAGAAGAATGCTACTACTGCGTAAATGCAAAGAGCGCCGATATGCACGCCGACATCAACAACCGGGCGACCGAGCATTGCCGGACGAATGAGGTCGATCGAATGTGCCAGCGGCAAGAAGCGTGTTACCTGCTGAAAGGCGCCAGGCAGTTGGTTGATTGGGAAGACAGCGCCGGACAGGAACAGCATGGGCGTGATCACGAGCGTCTGGTAAAACACGAAATAGTCGTAGCTCGGCGCAAGGGCGGTGACGACCATCGCCAAACTCGCAAAGGTTAGGCCAGTGAGGGCGATGACCGGCAGCGTATAGAGCACGGACGGCCAAGCCGCATAGCCCAGCATGGCGGCAATAATTGTAATTGCCGTACCGGCCAGGAAGGCCCTGGTGGCTGCCCACGCCAACTCACCGAGAATGATGTCGCCGAGGGTGAGCTGGGTGTACAAGATCGCTTCCCAAATGCGCCGGTCGCGCATGCGAGCGAAAGCCGCGTAAATTGTTTCGAAGGTCGAAGCGGTCATCGCGCTTGCCGCGATCATCCCGGCTGCCAGGAAAGCACTGTACGAGGTACCTTCAACGCGACCGACCATTATTCCGAGGCCAGAGCCTAGTCCGAAAAAGTAGATCATCGGATCGGCTAGGTTGCCGAGAATTGACGCAAATGCCACCTTCTTCCATGCCAGATAATTGCGGCGCCACACGGCAAGCCAATTCCACGCGTTGGCGGGTAGAGCCGCCGCAAAACCTTCGTCCATCATTCACTTCTCCATCTCGCGCCCGGTCAGCCGCAAGAAAACGTCCTCCAGATTAGGGGGACGCTGCAGAAGCCGCAGACCAGCGCGCTCGCGTAGCTGCACCCGCACCTGTTCCGGATCGGGCGCATAGCAATAGAGTGTTTCGCCGCTCATCTCGATGTGCTGAACGTAAGGCCTGATCAGCGAACTCAACTCCCGCGGATTGCCACCGAAGATCTCGATCACATGGCACCCGATATGCTTATCGATCAGGGCGTGAGGGCTGCCCTCGGCGATATTGCGTCCATGCTCGAGTACGCACAACCGATCGCAAAGCCGCTCAGCCTCCTCCATGAAGTGGGTCGTTAAAATAATCGTCTTGCCGCGCGCCAGCAGGATACGCAGGCGCTCCCAGATCAGGTGGCGCGCGTGCGGGTCCAAGCCGGTGGTCGGCTCATCCAATACGAGCAGCTGCGGGTCGTTGATCAACGCACGTGCCAGCGTTAGGCGCCGCTTCATACCGCCGGATAGCTCGGCCACACGTGCATTCGCCTTGCTCTCAAGGCGGGCAAACTCGAGGAGCGATGGGATCACCGCTTCAAGCTCGCGAGCGCTCTTGCCAAAATAGCGTCCGAAGACCAGCAGGTTCTCGCGCGCTGTAAACTCGAGATCAAGGTTGTCGAATTGAGGGACCACGCCGACGCGCATGCGGGCCCAGCGAGCGCGTGACGGCACAGGTTCACCAAGAACCGTGATCTTGCCCGCGTCTGGCGATATCATGCCGAGGACCATACGCGCGATCGTGCTTTTGCCCGCGCCATTCGGTCCCAGAAGGCCGAAGCACTCTCCCGGTGCAACGGTGAACGACAGCCCGTCGACAACGATTTTGTCGCCGTACGACTTCTTTACCCCGGTGAGTTCCATTGCAAATTTAGACATGCGCTTACGTCAGCCTTCGAAAAGCTATTCGGCCTGTGAGCTCCGCATGCTCGATGAGAAGCTCGGCTCGTCTGGGGTCAGAGCTTCTAGTCTTACTCGTCGCGGCAAATGCCGCCACACGTCGCCAGCCCCGCAGAGCATTGCGAAGGATCTTCCCTGTCAGTTGACCCAGTAATTGCGAGACGTGCTGTAGTCTTTGATACAGCAATCGTGATTTGCACGATGAATTGCCTGTTTCTCCTGTTTTGCACAGTGCCAATTTTGCGTGACAACCAATCACTATTGCTCAACGTACACAGCGCGTAGATTTTCACCGGAATTATCAGAAAGATTTGGATGAATGTGTGAAGAGCAAAGCCGAAAAATCGCAATTCACGTGCACGTAACGCTGCCACGCTGCAGCGAATCAATGTCATCGATGCGATCACCAGGACCGTCCACCACGGCATTTGGCCCGTGAGTGAGAGCTGCGCGATCCCTGTTAGTACTGAAACGGCGAGCAATAGCGGACCTAGATTCTGTCCGACCACGTCTAACGTGAGGTAGCCATTGAGGCTGGGCAGGAGGGGCAGCCCTAGCAGCGTGTCTCGAAAAGTGCTCCGCGCCCAGCGGAGTTGTTGGCGCAAATACGGCACCAGCCTGTCCGGAACGACTGTTGCGGCGATGGCGTCCGAAACGTATTCGGTTTGAAAGCCTGCTTTCAACATGAGGATCGTTAGATGACGATCCTCACCGAAGTCGCTCGGCTTCCCTCGAAACAGTTGCGTCTCGTACTGATCCAACAGGGAAACGAGCGCGGAGCGGCGGTACATAGCACATGGGCCGCAGCAACACATAACCGCACCGAAGCGAGCCTGTGCGGCGCGTTCCGTGTTGCAAGCCAGCCAATACTCCATATCGATCAATCGGGTCAACCAAGTGTCCATCCGGTTGCTGGCCGTCAACTGCCCCATGGCCGCCCCGATCACTGGATTTCGCATCTTTCGTGCAAGCTTGGTGATGACGTCGGATGCGATTGTCGTGTCCGAGTCGATGTTGAGCACCAAGTCTCCTGATGAGCGGCGTATCGCCGCAATCTGGGCCTTGCGCTTTCCGACATTTTTGGGAAGAAGAATGAAGTTGAATCTCGGGTCGCGCGCATAGGTATCGTGTACAGGTACGACGGCGTCGCAATTTGTAGAACCATCATCAACCACATAAACTTGCAGTTTTCCGGCGTATTGTTGGCTTGCGATGGAAGCTAGGCATGCCGAGAGCGTGCGCGGGTCCTCGTTGTAGCAGGGTACGATGACATCTACGCTCGGCCAAGGGTCGGGGCCGACCAGTTCGTCCGATGCTGACGAACCGTTTGTCCGCAGGGCATAAACCGCCTGCAAGCCTTCATATGCGGCCGAGAACAGCGCATAAAAAGACACGACGAAGGTACTGACTGGAGCTAGCAGGTCCATAGGATCTCATTGATCAGTGATGTTGTGGAAGGGAGCGAATTTCATATCCGCGGTCGTGTAACGCCGGAATCAAACGGGACAGCGCCGTTGTGGTCTGGTCACGCAGATAGGCGTAAGCGCCAAGAGTCAGCTCGTCGGGAGGGCACCCGTCGTGCAAGAGCACTATTGCGCCAGGACGGACTGAGGTGAGCACTGCATCGACGATTGCATCGACGCCGGGGCGAGACCAGTCTCGTGGGTCAACCGACCAATGAAGGGGGGTCAGCCCAGCGATCTCCGAGGCAGTGATCACCTCTTGGCTCCAGGCCCCGTATGGCGCGCGAAAGTAGCGCACCGAGGCCTGCGGGCACGCCATCATGATGGCCAGGTTCGCGTCAAATATCTCACGTTGTACTTCCTCGAATCCGCATCGGGACAGATCCGTATGGGTCATCGTGTGATTGCCTACCTCATGCCCCTCTGCGATCATTCGTTGGATCAGTTCCGGCTGCTCTGCGGCGTAGGCACCGATGACGAAGAAAGTCGCCGGCACCCGATGTTGCGCCAGCACGTCGAGGATCTGCGGTGTGAAAAGTAGGTTAGCACCGTCATCAAACGTCAAATAAACGCTGCGATCGCTAACGCGGTCGGCGAACTCAAACGGCACTTCGGACAGATAGTTGGGGTTCATAGCTCTGGCCCGTTCCTGTCAATTATTGCACCCGTCGGCCAATCGCTCATCGGCCGCGTAACCGGTAAGACCACAACGAGCACGTCCTCAAGGCGCGTCGGCGGGAGGTCGGGATATACCTCTGCTTGGGTCGACCGTACGCGAACGCCCGACACAATGGTCGCCAAGTCGTCTCTGAAGAATCTTACAATATGGTTTCGCAGCGCGTGCCGAACCGTGCCGAAAGCGAATGGAACGCCAAGCTCCTGCAGCACTGGATAGACGACTCGGAACGAAAGGCTGATTCCGAGTCCTTCAAGATCCGGACGCACCCCGTACAATCCGAGTTCGCCCACCAGTTGATCGACTTCGCCAACCTTAATGAAGCGGCGTAGTAAGCCCATATGAGCCGCTACACCGCCCGAGTCATAGCCGATTGCACGCAACTCGGGTCTTGCTCCGGCCCAACTCCGATTGCCTGCAAATGGCTTCGCATTGAAGGCCCCAGTCGGTCCATAAGTCTTTCGGAAGAAGTCGGCGAGTTCGATGTGGTCGGCCAGTTGCAACTCATTTTCCCAGCACAACCTCCATCGTAGCTGTGAGCGCATGGAAGCCTCATCTTGGTTACGGTTTCTCGAGCTAAGCGCCCACGCAATTAGCTTGTCGCGCCGAGCCGCCGCGACGTAGCTTGCGCAGATCACCGACAAATCTGGTCGCAATGGACATGCGACGCGCTTGATGTTCCGCCCACATCAGAAGGTTTAGGGCTTCCATCCTTGGATACCCTATGCAAGGTTCTGCAAAATCGGTACAATCGTTTGTTTAGATGAAGCGCATACACGCTTTGGATGGCTTAAGACATGCGTTTCAAGGGTCTTGATCTGAATCTGCTCGTGGTGCTTGACGCGCTGCTGACCGAACGCAAGCTCACGGAGGCGGCACGCCGCATCAACCTAAGTCAGCCGGCGATGAGTGCGGCCGTCGCCCGGCTGCGCGATTATTTCCATGATGACCTATTTATCCTGAGCGGCCGCGTACGTATTTTGACACCGCGTGCGCAAGCGCTCGCCCCCGCAGTCCGTGACGCACTCCTGCAAATCCAGCGCTCGATTATTTCCCAGGACCCGTTTATCCCAGCTCAATCCGATCGGCGCTTCAGGATCATTCTTTCCGATTTCATCACACTAGTATTTTTTGGGAAGGTCGTGGAGCGTGTTGCCCGGGAAGCACCCTCCGTCAGCTTCGAATTGCTGCATGTCGACGACGAGCCGGATGAGCTTCTCCGGCGCAGTGACATCGATTTTGTAATTCTTCCGGATTTGTACACGTCGAGCGCGCATTCAAGAGTGGCGTTGTTCGACGAGAGGCTCGTGTGCGTGGGCTGCCCTACGAACAAACAGCTACCACGGCAGGTTACACTCGAGAGATATTTGTCGATGAGGCACGTTGCGGTCAGGTTCGGGCGCGCGCTGAGGCCCTCTATCGACGAATGGTTTTTCCTTGAGCATGGTCTTAAGAGACGTGTCGAGGTCGCCGTGCAGGGCTTCAGCATGATTCCGCCCATGGTGTCAGGCACAGATCGTGTAGCGACCATGCCGTTACGGCTGGTTAAGCATTTCGAAAAAACGTTCCCCCTGAAGATCATTGAACTCCCGCTGCCGCTTCCCACATTCACCGAGACCGTCCAATGGCCCGCCTTTCACAACAGTGATCCGGCAAGCATCTGGATGCGGGAGATGATGGTGCAGCAGGCGTCCCGGATGGCTACTCCAACGTGAGATCACGGGAGGTCGCAGAGTTCCTGGGTCTACTGAGCGTCTCCCACCGACTCCCGGGTCATAGCCCATGTCGGATGAAACCGATGCTAGCGGCAAGTGCGCCCGCGAGGTCGTCTAGCGCCGAGTTTCCTCAGGAAGCCAATCATCTCCACCACGGTCGTCTCTGCCGTGGCCTGTCAGGCGCCAGGCCAAGGCCTTCCTTTAACCAGAGCCACTCCAGCGAGACCCGGGCCTTCGTTCCGAGTGCGTACGCCCCTTTTTCGAGTCCTGGAGCGGATGCCGTTACGGCGCAAAATGGGCAACTGCCAAGAATATCGTATTTTATCTGGGGAGAGACTCCTCAGCGTTGCGCCGGCGGCTTGACGTGCCGGAACTGCATAAGCAGCAAGATTTTGAGACCGACAAGAGAAATGTATTGACCTGATAGAATTCTATCAGAGCGCCGAGTATCCTTTCACAAATGAAAGGATAGCTCGATTGACTATCCTCCCTCGATCCGGTCACTTCGTCAACGTGCGGTTGCGCCTGACAGAAGCCGAGATGGCGGCCCCGCCTTAAGAGGAAAACCAAGACATGCGTCAGGCAATGCCCCGCTTGGCGGGCAATCGGATGGTGGCGCCCCAACTTCATGTCAGGGCCATTTTCGCGCTTGTCCGAAACGTCGCAGCTGCACCCTGCAACGGGCATTGTTTTCAAAGCGCGAGATCGAGGACGACATGCATCACAACATCGGCAAACCCGAACAAAGGGCCAGGAAGACGCCGTCGTGCGACAAGGACGCGCAAGGGGCTAACGCAAAGCCCGAGAAGAACGACGTGATCCCTGGTGTGCAGCCGTACGAAAGCGCGTTTACCGGGATCTCCGAAATATCGAAAGTACTCGCCGCTCCCTCCCGACTCGAAGTGGCTTTGGCCAAAACTCTCAAGCTGCTGCGCTCGTTTGTGCGGATGCAACACGGCATCATCTCTTCGTTCAACGGTGACGGCGTACTGGACATTGCCGTAAGCACCGAGTGGGACGAGAGCAGCGATGAGCGCTACCGCAGGCGCCTGCCGCGCAAGGCAATCGATCAGATTATGACGACCGATACGCCGCTCGTCGCCGAGAACATAGCGCTGCATTTGGCCTTCAGTGCCGCCGATATTGAAATGCTCGGGGCCTCAGACACCGTAGCAGTGTCGTTCATCGGCGTTCCCATTCGCGTGGATGCGAACGTCGTGGGCACCCTGACCATCGACCGCGCCCTGGACAATGGGCCAAGGTATCCGCCCGATTGTGATGTCCAGCTGCTCACCGTTGTCGCCACCCTGGTGGGACAGACCATTAAGTTGCATCGTTTGTCCCCCGGCGACCGCGCGCGACCGATGGCGGAGGGGGAACGGTTGCAAAAGCAGCCTGCGCGGGAGCGTAAGAAGGTTTACGTCAAGGGGATGATTGGCGACAGTCCAGCGCTAAACGCGCTGCTTGAGAAGATAGCGGTGGTTGCCAAGGCAAAGAGCACGGTTCTGATACGAGGCGAATCCGGTACCGGGAAGGAATTGGTTGCCAGGGCCCTTCACGAGTTGTCGCCGCGCGCCAAGCGACCCTTCGTCAAACTTAATTGCGCGGCATTGCCTGAAACAGTCCTGGAATCCGAATTGTTCGGCCATGAAAAGGGTGCCTTCACCAGCGCGTTCAATTCGCGCAAGGGACGGTTTGAGCTCGCTGACAAGGGAACGTTGTTCCTCGACGAAATCGGCGAGATCTCGGGGTCGTTTCAGGCAAAGCTCCTGCGCGTTCTCCAGGAGGAGGAGTTTGAGCGCGTCGGCAGCAACCAGACCGTTAAGGTCGATGTTCGCGTGATTGCCGCCACGAACAAGAACCTGGAAGAGGCGGTTGCAAGGAACGAGTTCCGCCGCGACCTCTACTATCGCATCAACGTGGTTCACCTGCAGGTGCCGGCGTTACGGGAAAGGCGCAGTGATATTCCGCTCCTCGCGGCTGAGTTTCTCAAGAATTTTAGTGATGAGAACGGCCGTACGCTGACCTTCGATCCGAGTGCGATTGAGGTACTGAAGAACTGTGAATTTCCCGGCAACATCCGTGAGCTCCAAAATTGCGTGCACCGGGCAGCGGTCTTGGCGGCGGGCCCATCTATCTTCAGAAAGGACCTTGCCTGCTGCGACGGTCAGTGCTTTGCCGCGGCGCTGTGGAAGGCCTCGCTGCAAGCTGGGCCGATCGTCCCGGTGCCAGTGAAGTCGAGCACGCCGCCGGCCGACGCCACCGGTTCGGCCGCCCTTGGGGTCCCGCCTCCCATAGGCGAGCTTGCGCCGTTAGCGCCTGCCGGCCCAGCCTACTTAAATGGCGCGAGGGTGACTGATGCCGATCGTGTCATTGCGGCTATGGAAAAATGTGGCTGGGTCCAGGCAAAGGCGGCGCGCCTGCTTGGGCTGACGCCGCGCCAGATTGGGTACGTGCTGAGGAAATATGGCATCGAGATCAAGCGTCTGTGAAAGGACTTTTAAGCGAAATCGACAAATCAAGCGTTGGTGGTTTGGGGAAGCCCGAGCCGCTCCATCGCGTGCATTTGAAAAGGTCTGCATGCTGAACCAATTGAGGGGTGCGCGTCATGATCGAGGGCGCCGCCACGGCACACCCGCATCCTTCAGGTCCTGCATAATCCGAGATATGCCGGCGCCTTCGTCTACGGTCGAACGCGTGGACGGCCCCGGGCCGGGCGGTGGCGTTTCGCAGATCAAGGTGGATATGGCTCGGTTCGTCATCCCCGACATGCATCCAGGTTATATCGCCTGGGAGTGCTTTAGGGCCAACTAGGAGCGTCTCACCACCAATGCACAAGCCTATGGAATGCAGCGCCGCGCCGGACCGGTGCGCGAAGGCAGCGCCTTGCTCCAGGGCCGCGTTCTCTGCGGCCCTGTGCGGCGAGCGCATGGGAGTTCATTATAGCCAAGAGCACGGCAAACCCGTCCCGACCTATATCTGCCAGGAGACCGCCACCCGTCGTGGCGGCAAGGTATGCCAGTCCGTGCCCGGCAAAGTCGTCGACCCCGCGGTGGGTGCATTGCTTGTCGAGCTGATGACGCCGATGACCCTTGACGTCACCCTGGAGCGGACGCGTCATGACGCCGAGCTCGCCCGGCGCAGCTACATGAAGGTCGATCCCGCCAATCGCCTCGTTGCCGACACTATCGAGGCCGAGTGGAACGAGAAGCTGCGGCTCCACACCGACGTCGTCGAAGACTATGAACAACGCGCGCCCGAGCAAGCCGCTGCCCTCGATGCCGAGACGCAGCAACGCGTCCGCGATCTTGCCGAGCAGCTCCCGCGGATCTGGAGCGATCCCCGCATCGACATGAGTGAGCGCAAGCGCATCCCGCGTCTGCTGGTGGCCGACGTCACCCTGGTCAAGGCCGAGAGGATTATCGCAAACGTGCGACTATCCGGCGGGGCGACCCGCACCTTGACGCTGGACCGGCCCTTGCCGATCGCCCAGATCCGCAAGTTCAAGCCTGAGCTCGTCGCCGACGTAGACCGCTTGCTCGACCGTCATTGCGATCGCGAGATCGCCGATATCTTCAATGAACGCGGTCTGCGAAGCTGGGAAGGCAAGCCGTTCAACTCAAGAAGATCGCCTTCATCCGTGGGGCCTACAACCTGCCCGGCCGTCGCCAGCGCCTGCGGGATTGTGGTCTGCTCATCACCCAGGAAGTGGCCGAACACTTCGCGATCGCCGAGACCACGGTGCATCAATGGGGGCGCCAGGGCTCATCACCAAAGTCTGCAGCGACAATCTCAACCGTGGTCTGCGGGATACTCCTTCCGGCCTCACGATTATCAAAGGCCGCCCGGGTCCGAACGCCGTTCCCGCCCGCCGTGCCTTAATTACCGCTCCATCAACCGGACAGGACTCATTATGAAACATTCAACCCAGCGCTATTTGCAGATGACGCCGGATCTCCTCGAGGCGGCCAGCGAGCGCTTTGCACCGTACGCGATGGAGGCCAACCATGACGGATAAAAACCTCCTTGGTCCGTGGATTCGTCGGTTTCTACTGGAACATCTTGTCGCAGAGCGCAATCTTTCCCGCAACACCCAAGCCAGCTACCGCGACACGCTGGCTCTGTTGCTGCCGTTCGCTAGCAAACAGGAAGGCTGTGCCATCGATTGCATGACCGTCGAAGAGCTGACGCCGGAAGTCGCCCGTAAGTTCCTGGACCATCTGGAACGTGATCGCCGATGCAGCGATGCAACCCGCAACCAACGGCTTGTGACCATTCATTCACTGGCTCGCTTCATCGGCATGCGGTCGCCGGTCCACCTGGCCTGGTGTTCCGAGATAAGGGCAATCCCATTCAAGAAGACCGCAAAGGCCGCGATCGGATATCTCGAAGAGGCCGAGATGGATGCGCTTCTCGGTCAACCCGACAGGCGTACGACTCTGGGGGCGCGCGACCATGCTCTGCTGCTATTCCTGTACAACAGCGGTGCTCGCGCGGATGAGGTAGCAAAATTGACGGTCGGCAATCTTCAACTGGGCGCGTTTCCTTCAGTGCGTCTTCATGGCAAGGGGAACAAGATCCGGATCTGCCCATTGTGGCCAGCGACGGCAACATCGCTGGCCCGCCTGGTGATCGATCGGGATAAAAGCGATGCAGTCTTTCTTGGGCGGATGAAGGAGCCTCTGACGCGGTTCGGAATACACCGCGTCGTGACGCAATATGCTGCCATGGCAAGCAAAGCCGTTCCGACCCTGACCAAGAAGCGCGTCAGCCCCCATACGATTCGGCACACGACAGCCGTCCACCTCCTGCGTGTAGGTGTCGATATCAACACGATCCGCGTTTGGCTGGGCCATGTGTCGTTGGACACCACGCACATCTAAGCCGAGGTGGATCTGCAAATGAAGGCCAAGGCGTTGGCCAAGGTTGATATCAGCAGCCTGAAAAAGCCCCCACGTCAACGATTCCCTGCCGTCATTGATGGCATTCCTGAAAGCATTTGTAGTGCAATCGCCATCGCCGTTCTTCTTTATGTGGCGGCTTGGGCCGAGGAAATCACCGAGAGCCTTGGCTCACCCCTGCAGCCGCAACATAAATCTGGCCGCAACATAACGACTGCAGCCATAGCCGCCGGGATGGACGGCGCGATACGGCGAGCATTAGCGTGCCCCGGCTTCTTCAGTTCCAGCGCCAGCCCCGCCCATTCGGCTCCGGAAGCCGCCGCAGGCCCTGCTTGAGCCCGCCCTGGCGAACAGCCGGCGCTCAAGCGCGTCGTCGGTCAGCTCGCCCGGCAGCGGCCAGTTCAACCCCGCCGCAGCTGCACGCTTCAGATTATTATCCTGCACGGTGCTGCGCGCTGTGCCGAGCCTCTGGGCGATCTCTCGGGCGCTCGTTCCGTCACCCGCAAGCCGCAGCATCTGTCGTAAATGTCTCATGGTCAGCCTTCTCTTTGCCGGCATTACGCGTCTCTTGTTCCAAAGGACCGTCATGCCAAAGTTGCTGACCCAGGTGCTCCTTCTCAGGCTTCAAAGTGGCCGGATATTAATCGGAATGGTGGCCAGCTTCACGTCGGAACGGCGGCCGGCTTCAAGCTAGAATGCCCGGCCGGATATGTCGGAATCTGCACGTAAACCTTTCCGTCGTCGGTGCGCTCGATGATGCCCCAATCGATCAGCCCGGACAGATCGTCATGCACGCGCTTCAGGTGCTCGATCAGCTCCCACCGCTTGGGGCTGATCACCGTGAACAGCTGCGAGGGCGAACTGAATGTGAAGGTTCCGAAGGGATACCCGTTCGCATGGCCTTCTTTGCGCGCTCGATGGACTCTACCAGAACGGCATCGGCATCGCTGCGGACCTGGATACGCGCTGTTTTCATGACTGCTATCGCCTCAAAGAAGCCGCTGAAGCCTTTGCCCGGGAAACAAAGTCAAACTAACAAATCCACATCTGTCCTGCCTTGCGGGTGGAGGAGTTTGACTGACCTTAACCGGGGGAATATTGAAGTGACCCGCAGGGACACATCGCGCATGGTCCAGCTTCGGGATGGACTGCTGTCGAGACTGATCAGCCCGGAGACGCCATCGCGAATCTGCGAGATAGATGCGACGCAGCCTGGCCGCCGAGCCCGATCATGTAGCGCGGCCGCCGACACTATCGCCGACGAGCACGCCAGGTCCAACGATCTCGTCGGCCTCAACCAGATGGAACGGTTGAGGCCGACAGCGGCCGACTTTACATCAGGTCCGGGACCCCCCTAGTGCGGTGGTATCGAGTTTTTCTTCGGGAATGTCGTCGAAGGATGCGTAGTTAAGATTGTAGAGTTTGGAATAGAACCCACCCATGGCCATCAGTTGGTCGTGGTTGCCGGTCTCAATGACCTGGCCATTCTGAAGTACAATGATGCGGTCGGCACCACGGATTGTTGCAAGGCGGTGGGCGATGACGAGGCCAGTGCGGTCTTCAAGAAGTTTTCTCAGAGCCTTCTGGATCAGGATTTCCGTGTAGCTGTCGATGTTGGCGGTGGCCTCATCAAGAACCAGGATCTTGGCGTCGGCAACGAGAGCGCGGGCGAAACTGATGAGCTGGCGCTGGCCGAGAGAAAGGTTGCCACCGCGTTCTCCGATTTCGGCTTCATAGCCGTTGGCAAGGCTCATGATGAAGTCGTGGGCGCAGACCGCCTTGGCGGCCTCGATGACCTTGTCGCGCGTGGCGTCGGTCTTATGGTAACGAATGTTATCGAAGACCGTCCCCGTGAATAAGAACGGCTCCTGCAGCACCATGGCGATTTGGCCGCCGAGCGATTCTTGGGTGAGATCGCGCACATCATGTCCGCCGACCAGCACCTGGCCCTGCTGAACATCATAGAGGCGGCGGACGAGGGCCATCGCACTCGATTTGCCAGAACCGGTTGGCCCGACCAAGGCGACCGTCTCGCCGGGATCGACCCGGAAGGAGACATTTTTCAGCACCGGATGGTTGGGTTCGTAGCCGAAGGTGACGTTCCTGAATTCGACCGAGCCGCCCATTTCCGGCGAAAGCACCCTGGCACCCGGTTTGTCCTGTACCTCGATCTTGACGTCGAGCACATCGGTCAGGCGCTTGCCGGAGGCCATGGCACGCTGCATGACCGAATATTGCAGGGTAAGTGAGCGAATTGGGTCAAAAAAGCGCTGGATGTAGAACAGGTAGGCGACCAATACGCCCACATCGATTCTACCATTCATGACCATGGAGCCGCCGACCGCGATCATGACGGCCATGGCCAGGCCGGTGAGGCCATCGACGATCGGGACCATGACCTGTGCACACCTGGCAGCGATCAGGTGAGCCCTGAGGTTGGCATGTGACTTATCGTCATAGAGCATGAAATTTACCTGCTGACGGTGCATGGACTGTATGGTACGCACGCCGTGAATGGCTTCGGCTAGCGCGCCATTGACGACCGAATTGGTCTCATGTGCGGCCATGAAGGCATGGCGGGCACGCGGCAACCAGACGATGCGGATGATCAACAAGGCCGGCAGGACAGAGAGCGTCAGGAGGCCGAGGCGGAAGTCGAGGTACAACATCACGAAAACAATGCCGAAGAGAAGCGCAAAATCGGCTACGGAATAGATTGAGGTTTCGAGGAATTCGTGGATGGCGTAGACGTCGCCTTGAAGGCGGGACATCAGGCGTCCGACCTCGGTCTTGTCCATGAAGGAGAGCGAAACCTTCTGCAGATGACCAAACATGGCGCGGCGGATATCGAAGAGGACGTTCTCGGTCATTTTCCCCACCGCGGTTTCCTGTGTGTAGGCGGCGCCGAAATTAACCACAATGGTGAGGCCGAACGCCTCGGCGGCCGCAAGCAGGGCGGAGCGATCAGCGCCAGCCGAAGTCATGGCGTGGTCGATCGCGTAACGGATGATAAGCGGCATGAGAAGCTGCGTACCGGTGAAGATCATCAATGCGGCGACGGAGATGATTACCATAGCGCGGTAGGGGCGGACGAAGGCCCAGATGCGCCGAACGATGTTGTTGTCGAAAGCCCGGCCGAACATCTCCTCCTCGATGCGATGGGAGCCGACGACCGCGCGCGGGGGGCGCCTGCCGTCATTGGTTTCGGTTTCGGGTTCGCTGACATGCCCCTTGGCCATCAGGTCACGCCTCCATTCGCGATCGCGATGTCATCACTGGCGCGCAACTGGAAATCGTGCAAGGCGCTATAGCGTCCTCGCTTGACCAAGAGCTCTTGATGGGTACCGCGCTCGACGATCTCGCCGTTGTCGACAAAAAGGATCTGGTCGGCGTGCGTGAGCAAACTCAGCCGGTGGGCGATGATGATCGTAACCCTATCCTTGGCGAAACGTCGTATCGCCGCGCGGATGCGCTGCTCGGTGGCCCCATCGATCGCGGCCGTTGAGTCGTCGAAAACGACGATTGATGGGCGCAGCATCATCGTGCGAGCTATCGTGAGACGCTGGCGCTGGCCGCCCGAGAGAGAGGCGCCGCGTTCGCCGACGACCGTCTCGTAGCCTGATGGCAGGCTAAGGATGTAGCTGTGCAGCTGGGCGGATTCGCTGGCGCGCTCGATCCGCTGTTCCCTCGCCCAGGGATCGCCGTAAGCGATGTTGTTCTCGATCGTCGTGGTGAAAAGGAATGCATCCTGCTGTGCGACGGCGACCATCTTGCGAAGCGTCGCGAGGGTGACCCCGCGGATGTCATGCCCGTCAAGCGTGATGGCGCCCCCGCTCACGTCGTAAAAGCGGGCAATCAGATGAGCCATTGTCGATTTGCCGGAACCCGGCGGACCGACGATCGCGATCGTCTCGCCCCTGCGGGCTTCAAAGCTGATATTCTTCAAAATGGCGCGGTTTTCGGTACCGGGATATGCAAACGAGACATTGTCGAACCGCAGAATGCCTTCACTGATCTCGAGCGGTCTGGCGCCGGGAGCATCCCTGATCGTGATATCCTGGTCGAGGAGAGCGAAGAGACGCGAACCGCAAGTCGAAGCGCGGGCGAAGGCATTGACCATCAGACCGATCTGGCGGACGGGCATTTGCAGGATCGTCATGAAGGTCAGGAACGTCGCCAGCGTCCCGACCGTGATATCGCCGGCGATGAGCTTGTTGCAACCGATCCAGAGCACCAACCCCATGGCGAAAAAAAAGGAGAGGGTCATTGCCGATGTGTTGGGCACGGAGACGTCAACCTGGTGGTGTGCGCGGTCGAGCGCGTTCTTCGAGGCGCGGTCGAACTTCAGCATCTCATAAGCCTGTGCCGAAAAGGCGCGGACGACCCGGATGCCTGCGAGATTTTCCTCCATCACGCGGCTCAGGACCGAAAGCCGCTCCTGCAGGTCTAGCCAGGTGGCGCGCAGCCTAAGGTGTGTGACCGACGAGCGCCAGGCGACGAAAGGTACGAAGCTCAGCGCGACCAGGCCGAGCACCGGGTCGGTTGAGATCATAGTGTAGGCGCCGATCCCGATCAGCATGCTGAGCAAGAGCACGCGAACCAGTGCGTTGGAAAAATACGTCCGCACGCCGTCAAGATCGAGAATGCCGAGCATGATCAGATCACCTGAATGCACGCGATCGTGATAGGAAAAGCTGAGACGCTGGATCTTGTCGTAACAAGCGAGCCGCAGTTCGTACGCGACTTGATGCCCGACGGCTTCGGCAAAATAGTTCTGCGCCATCGTGAAGAGGCCGCGTAGCGCGCTGACACCGAGCAGCAGCAGAGCCGGGGTCCAGAGCGCTTGTTCTGCCGTGGTCCCCGTGACACCGTCCCCGATCGCTATCTGGGTCTGGTCGACAGCCCGCCCGAGAAGCTGGGGAATGAGCAACTGGAGGATTACTGCTCCGATCGTGGAACCGAAAGCGAAGGTGACCTGCCGAGGGTGCCGCAAGTTCATACGCGTAATGCGCAGCAGCGTATTCAAGCCTCGCCCCCGGCGGGTCGCCTCCGCATGGGTGGCCGAATTCAGAGCGTTCGTTGCTGTGCCAATGGCATTGCTCACGGGTGTGTTCCCGACTGAATTTTGCCCCCTTGACGGCAAGCCGGACGGCTTTCCATATCAAAGGCGTCCGCGAAGTTGATCCTGGCCATCTGCTGCAGTGCGCGCTCCGACAAGCCGAGCCACCGCTTCGCTTGCTGACATATCGATCACCGTGATTCCGCTTGCCGCCAGAAAACGGGCTTCGTTTCTGGTCAGCGTTTGCGCATCCATTACCGTGCAATGTGGGCCTATGGAGCGCTTCAAGATCTGCCTGGCATAGGTGCGCAGCATCTGATCATTGAAGCGGCAGCCGAAAAAGAAAAGACCCCGATCGTTGCGCCGTTCCTTCACCGCGTCTGGGATCGGGGTCTGAATATCGATTTCGGTAAGGACTTCGACATAGTCGGAATCCGCCACTAGGAAATTTGCCGCCGGCCTAATGCTGCCGTGAGGTGTATAGAGGACCGTCTTTGCCACCGATCCGGATTCGAGTTCGTTGCCGGACAAATCATACGTTTTCGTCCAAATGTCACCGAATTCGTTCGCCCGAGTTACGCCTTGTATCTCGACGACGTCCGTTCGGCCGGCATCTGCGAGGGCCGCCCGCATGGCGCCGTCGTACCAGCTGTCGATGATGAGGGAGAGCGGCAGCGTTGCGAGCCAGGCGTGGAGGACAGTCGGCGCCGCCGGCGCTGCGAAGATCTCGGCCATCCATGTTTGAAGTGTGCGGCGGTGCCGGCGCTGTTCAATAAACTGCGCGACCGACCACATATTGGTGCGGATCTTGGAAGGTGCTGGCATCCTCGTGTTGAGCGCCGCGGCGACGGCTTCCGAGGTAAACGGTACAGTCGGCTCCGCGGAGCTCAGCCGGAGAAGGCCCGGACCGAGATACGGGATCACCTGATCGGCGGCTAGCGCTTGCTTCGCAAGCTCAAGCAGCTTTTCGGCAAAGCTGTCCCGGACAATGACGAGGTGCCTCGAGGGTGGGATCGTGTTCATGCTCGCTTCCTCTGGTCGCGCTCTCTATCAATCCGCGGCATTAGTCCTCGTCGGAGATCTTCCTTGCCTCGACGGTGATCGGCAAAGGCGTATCGCGTGGAAGGTCGGGTAAAACGAATCGCCAGCCGTTTTTGAGCGTCACGGCCCCGCCCCACAACGCTTCCTTCTCGAGTTTGACGATCGGCTCTTCGAGATCCTTCTTGGGGATATACGCCGACAAGCCAGCGCCGGTCCTGCGGATCATTACTTTCATCTGGCCGTTCCTTCATTCACAGTGCTGTCGGTCCTGCTCGGAGCCTCGACCTTGTCGAGGCTCATCAGTTCACGCGCTCGCATGCCGACCACCGTGCCACGATCGATCCACTCGACCGCGTAGATGAAGAACTGCTGGAGAAAGGTGCCAACATCGCGCACATAGCCCTCGTCGCCCTTCCGCACGAGGTTTTCGCCGATCTGCCTGCCAGGAAAGGTGCCGTCATTCTTTATGTGGCGCGTGGCACGGACCCGCTCACCCGGCTCAAATCGTGGAGGTTGGTGGATTTCGACCTCCTGTTCGCGTCCGAGCCCCATGGCCGTTCCTTCCTTCTTGAGGTGTCAGTTTGTTGATAAAGGCGTTTCAGGCCACCGGATATCAAGCAGGAACGCAGGTCTTCGGCATAGGGCACACCGAGGCGCATTGCTGCGTATCGAAGGCCCCCTCGCATTCGGTGCACTTGTCCCGCTCGATCACGTAGCTCTCGCCCTTGAATTCGATCGCGCCTGAGGGACATTCGAACTCGCAAGCGCCGCATTGAGTGCATTGGGATGCGATGATCTTAAAACTCATTGTAACTCCTGGTTCGGTTGGGAATGAGACGGCTCAGGCCGTCGCCGCCAGCGGTTGGACGCTAAGCTCGGCGGCGTAAAGCGCGCTGATTGCCGTCTCGATGTAGTCATGCCCGTAAGCGTCGCTCGCTCGGATTCCAGCTTCCGCGAGTTGATCCTTTGGACAATCTCCGATCTTGGCGCACAGCACGATGTCTATGCCCCCCAGAGCAGCGATGATTGCTGCGAGGGTGCCTTTTTCGCCCCAGCCGCCGAGGCAATACTGCTCGACCTTGCGATGCCCGACGAAGGTGATCCCGCGCGGCGAGGCTTCATAAATCTGGAATTCCTTCGCATGGCCGAAATGATCGTTGACACGGCCGCCGCCCTTGGTCGCAACTGCCACAAGAAGGGACTTGCCGGAACCTGCTGCCTTGAGCATTCCGATCGCCTTGCTTCTGGCCGCCATGTGATCGCGGCGCTCGTGCGCGACCACCTCGCGATAGGCCTCGCGCTTGCTGGCGTCGTAGGTGACCTCGGTGGGAATTCGGTCGAGTGTGAATTCCTGGCCATCATCCTCGCCGATCAGGCCGACGGCATCGGCCCGGCATTGCCGGCAATGGCGCATCAACTTGGCGCCGCCTTCGAGACGATCCTGGAGGGCCTTGAGCTCCGTTGCATTGGGGCCGCGTTGCCCGGTCAGGCCGTAGTGCGTACCGTGCGCGGGGTCGGAAATCAGGGGCATGACATTGTGCAGGAACGCCCCGCGCTCCTTGACCCATTTATTTACCTCGATCAGATGCTCGTCGTTGACGGCGGGGATCACCACCGAGTTGATCTTGGTCAGGATGCCGCGCGCGCTCAGCATTTCCAGACCCAGCATCTGCCGCTCGTGCAGGATCCGGGCGGCTTCGATGCCGGTGTATCGGCGGTGGCCGTGAAAGATCCAAGGATAGATCTTTGCACCGACTTCCGGATCGACCATGTTGATGGTGATCGTCACGTGATCGACATTCATGTCGGCAAGCTCGGCGACGCGATCCGGTAGCGCGAGTCCATTGGTCGATATGCACAGCTTGACGTCGGGGATCTCTCTGGCGACTCGCTCGAACGTTGCCTTTGTCTTCTTCCAGTCGTAACAGGCGTCGCCCGGTCCGGCGATGCCGAGTACCGAAAGCTGCGGCACTTCGTTGGCAACCGCGATCACCTTGCGTAGCGCCTGGTCGGGAGTGAGCTTTTCCGAGACGACTCCGGGCCGGCTTTCGTTGGCGCAGTCATATTTGCGATTGCAATAGTTGCACTGGACATTGCAAGCCGGCGCGACCGCAACGTGCATGCGCGCAAAATAATGGTGGGCTTCTTCTGAAAAGCAGGGATGATCCTTGATTCTCTCCCAGACAACCGGATCCAAGTCGTCTGGCTTCTCCGACGAGCCGCAGGATGGCGATGTGCAGCCAGCCGATTTCGCCGTCGCCAGCAATTGGTCGAAAGTCGTCGTGCTGGTCAGGGCCTCAAGCGAAACGATCGGTGCGGGCATCGAACGGCTCCGTTGCTGGTGGACGTCGCAGCTGGAAGCGCAAGAGCCATGCCAGCTCAAAGATCGGTTTTAATTCACGAATTGGCTTTCCGTGTCGAATTCTGTCGTTTTGTTCGGACAGCGTTTTGTCGGCATTCCGACAGGCGGACAAGCGGATCGGGGCCGCGAAGGCAAGCGTGTCTGAGCCACAGTTCAGCAGCGCTGATGCAGCCCGCCATTGCAGGTCATCTGATCTCTGGAATTTCTTCACCTTGATGCCATACCGGCGCAGAGCGTAGCCGATTTGCCGCGGCGTGAGGTCGAGGATACGGGCGGCCTTTGCCTGAACCCAGCCCACCTTCTCCATAGTGTCGATCAGCCGGTCGCGCTCTGTCAGACGCAGGGCTGTCGCTGGGCAAGCAGGGACGATACCTTGTCGTGTGGAGTGCCGATGCGGCTGGCCAGCAGCCCTGATCCAGCCGGCAAAATGTTGCTGCGTGACAGCCCGTCGATTGCATTGGCGCCATGCGAACTCTCGGCTGCTTTCCACAGGAGCGAAGAAAGGCATTGACTATTCGTGCAGGCGAAGTCCGACGAAGTATTGTCCATGACCGAGCAAGTGTAGCCGTCCATTGCACGCAGTTTTCCAGCTCGCGCACAGCAGTGTCCAGGACAACCACTGCTGCGTGGCGCATTTGCAGAAAGGACGGGAGGACCTTCACAACGTTGGCGAGCGTAATCTCCAGCGGAGCTGGCGCAGTCAGAACCTTCGATATCTCATAAATTCCCTGAGTGAGAGATCGGCTTTGTGCATGGTTTTGAGGGCCGGTTCCGGCCCGATGTCCGGAGGACCTCCTTCATCGAACCGATCCCGCAGCATATGGGCCATCGAAACACCTCAGCGGTTATCCAGGATACTCCTCCCAAGCGCGCCTTGGTCGTTTGAACTCCAGTATTCATTTGAACAGTGCGGGCGCCGCCGATCATCCGAACTTGAAGAGGACACCGAAGCCGCCGCGCGGATAGTTCCACTCGATCTCACCGCTGGCCTCGCACAAAATCCGGCAGGTGCCGCACTCCATGCAGCCATCGGGGGTGATCTCCACTTGGCCTGCGTCGTTCAACTCATAGCATTTGGCCGGGCACACGCGGGTCAGGGCGAGAAGGTTCGGGCTCGGCTTCTCGTGCGGTCGCACTTTGATATGCGGGCGGCCAGGATCGACCAAGTAGCGGTTGTGGTAAAGCTTGTCCTCGACGCGTAACTTGGTCACTGCCATCGTCATCTCTCCCTCAGCGCCACGCGCATGCTAGGCGGACCGCGTCGCTGACCAGCCCCCAGCGCGAACGAGCCTTGACGAAGGCGGCCGTGGTCGCTTTTTCCTTGTCGATCTTAGGGGTGCCGTCGACGCGCAGGAAGTTCTGCGCGGCCTTGGACAGCAATTGCGGATATGTGGTGAAGAAATTGCACGAATTGGTATGAAGCAAGGCTGGCATGTCCTTGTATTTGCGCAGATCTTTGACCACGAATGAATTGTCAAGCATGATCTTGTAAAGAGATAGGTTCCGTTTAGTCATTGGATGACTGCGCCTCTTGAGCTGAACGATTGCCTCAGCCGCGATACGGCCGGAGGTCATGGCGAGGTTCGAACCCTCGCGATGGATGGCGTTGTTCAACTGCGCGGCATCGCCGACCACCACCCAGCCGTCGCCAAAGAGCTGCGGAATCGCCTTGTAGCCACCTTCGGGAATGAGATGCGCGGCATATTCTTTGACCTCGGAGCCGGCGATCAGCGGCCGGATCGAAGGATGGTTTTTGAAGGCGTCAAGGAGAGCGTAAGGGCTCTCCATCGCTGCGGCGAAATCGGAAACGAGGCAGCCGACGCCCAATGAGATTGACTCCTTGTTGGTATAGAGGAAGCCGAGCCCGGCCATGCCGTGGGAGATCGTGCCCACCGCCTCGATCACACAGCCTTCATCGCCGTTGAGGCCGAACCGCTGCTCGATGACCTCTTCGGGCAGGAAATGCATCTCCTTGACGGCGAGCGCCACGGTTTCTGGTTTGGGCATCGATCGCAGGCCGGCCCGGGTGCCAAGCAGCCCGCACACACCTTCTGCGAGAACGACCACGTCCGCGCCTATTATTCCGCCGCTCCGATCTGTGCGGACGCCGATCACCCTATCCCTGCCATCTCGGACGAGCTCCGTCACGGTCGTCTCACAAAGAACCGTCGCGCCAGCCTCGCGCACCTTGCGCGAAAACCATTTATCGAACTGTGCGCGGATGATCGTATAGCGGTTCGGCTTCGCCTCATTGAAGTGGTCCGACCGGTGGTGAATCCCGGTGTGGGAGGTGTCGTCCATCACCCAAAGCCGCTGTTCGACCAGATGCCGCTCGAGAGGCGCATCGTCCCGGAAGTCCGGGATGATCTTCTCCAGCATGTTCGCGTACATGATGGCACCCTGGACATTCTTGGAACCCGGATATTCGCCGCGCTCCAACTGCAGCACCTTCAGGCCGTGGCTTGCCATGGTGTAAGCAGCCGCGTTACCGGACATGCCGGCCCCGATGACAATGGCGTCGAATTCTTCCTCGATCATGTCCATCTTCCTTAACTCGCTAGCTTGTCGCGACTATGCGGCGACAGCCGCCGGGTGAAGGCTTCCGTCAGTGCGGGCAGGAAGCGGATCGCATCAGTGACGATTCCAAGGTGGGCAAAATCGAAAATCGGCGCGTTCGGATCGGTGTTGATGGCGACAATGAGATCGGCGCCCTCGACGCCAACGCGATGCTGGATGGCGCCGGAAATCCCGGCCGCGATGTAAAGCTTCGGCCGGATGGTCTTGCCGGTTTGGCCGATCTGCCGATCAGCCGGCATCCAGCCCTTCTGGACCAGCGGGCGCGAACAGCCATGTTCGGCGCCGATCGCGCGCGCGAGATTCTTCACAAGCTGCAGATTCTCCGCGCCGCCGAGACCAAGGCCTCCCGCAACCACGACATCGGCATAGGCGAGATTTGCCTTTGCCGACTGGCTATCCGGCAGGAACCCGAGGACCTTGGTGACGATCTCATCCTCGGCTAACCACAGCTTGTGCTCGATGACACGACCTACCGGCCTTTCGGCGCGCTGCGGCATGGGCATGACCCTGGGACGCACTGTCGCCATCTGCGGCCGGCAATTGAGCGTATAGATCGTGCATAGCAAGGAACCGCCGAAAGTCGGACGGGTCGCGGCGAGCGATCCGTCTGTATCCACGTCCAGTTCGGTGCAGTCGGCCGTGAGCCCCGTATGTAAAGTCGTCGCCACGGAGCCGGCAAGATCCCTGCCGAGCGTGGTCGCGCCCAGCAGAAGGATCTCCGGTTTGTGGGTATCGACCAGATCCGTCATCGCCTTGGCGAAAGGCTCGTTCCGATAGTCGGCCAGCAACGGTGCCTCGACGAGGTAGACCATGTCGGCTCCATAAGCGAAGGCCTCGGCAACGGCGTTGCGGGTGGCTTCTTCAGGCGGTCCGAGCACGACGCCCGCAAGCTGGACGCCAAGCTTGTCTGCCAGCTTGCGGCCTTCGCCGAGCAGTTCCACGGATACGGGATGAACCTGGCCGCGTTCGAGCTCAATGAAAACCCAGACATGCCGATGGTCCTTGAAACGGTCAGGCAGTTCCTTCTTTATGCCGGCACGGCCGGCGGCAGGGCGAGGGGTTTCTCGGTTCGGGGTCGACATCGTCTGCTCCTTGCCCTCACGCGTCGTTGTTGAAGGCGAGTTCGTGTGCCAATTCCGGCTGCCGGGTGAAGAGTGCGGCGACGAGTTCGTCAGCGAGATCGCGCGGCGTCTTCTCCGCGGTTTCGATACGCTCCGCCTTTTCCGCCCGTGGGGTCGGGGCGAAAACACGCTTGACGACCGTCGGCGAGCCGCGCAGGCCGCATCTGGTGAGGTCCTCAATGCCGGCCTCGGCCGCACTCCACTTCACGACTTGGCTGCGCGCTGCGCACAGGGCGTCCTGAAGCGAACCCCGGCGGATCTCGTTGGTGCCTTCCAGCATGGCGACAAGGCAAGGAAGTCTGCTCTTAAGCAACTGCATGCCGCCTTCGCAGCGGCGCTCGACATTGATCTCGCGCGCAGCGAGATCAATGGAGGCGATCTTCGCGACATAGGTGAGTTGCAAGAGACCGAGGCGCTTGGCGATGCCGGGTCCGACCTGGGCGGTGTCACCATCGATCGTCTGCTTGCCGGTGAAGACGATGTCTGGCGTGCCGAACGTCTCGCCAACCTTGGCGATTGCTTGGGAAAGAGCGAAGGAGGTCGCCAACGTGTCGGAGCCGGCAAAATAGCGGTCGGTCAAGAGCACCGCGCGGTCGGCCCCATAACTGAGCGCCTTGCGCAGCGCGTTCTCTGCCATTGGCGGACCCATACTGAGCACTGTGACCTCGCCGCCATAAGCGTCGCGTAGCCTGAGCGCTTCTTCGAGGGCGAACAGGTCGTATGGGTTGATGATGGTCGGCACACCCTGACGCATGATCGTATTCGTCACCGGATGGACGCGTATCTGTGCCGAGTCCGGCACCTGCTTGATGCAGATTACGATGTGCATTGGCGGTTTCTCTAGGCTCCTGTCCGGATGCGGGCTTTGCGGTCGTCTCCTTCGCGCATCATTCATGCCAATCATTTGCGCGCCGCTCTTGCCGGAAATTCGGTTGGTTGCTTCTGAAGGCTTCGTCGTGATGACCCCCATTTGTCGACTTGGCGACATTGTTGCGTCGCATCCGTGTCGCGCTCATTCCTTCCCGAACCGTTTCAGCATGGACTCGAACGGGACGAAGGTGCGGCCCGGCGTAGCAGGTTTGTCCGGATCGTGGTCTTTGAGCACCTTGAACACCCTGTGCGTGAGCGGCGAGGAAATCGCGAAGTCCTGGTAGGCGCGCTCCAGCGTGCCGCGGACCCGCGCAGCGATCACCGAGTCGGGCAGTTCGGAGAGATCTTCGCTCGCAAGGTATTGGCCCATCCGCCTCATGATATGGAGCCGCGAGACATTGAGCACCTTGGGGTCATAGGAAACGCCAAGGATGGCGAAGAACTCCTCCGCAGCCGACAGGCCTTTCAGCCGCGCGAGGATATCCGTGAGATCGAAGGGACGGCCGTCAGCGGAACAACTCATTGCATTCTCCAAGGTCGGAAATTGTGTGCGATGGCGGAGCGGCTTTTTGCGCCGCAAGCCGCGGCTGCTATCCTGGCGGAACGGATGGCGAGGAAAAACGACATCGTCCGCCTCAGTGGAATGCAAGGCTTCGGCCAGCCGTCTCGCTGCGCAGTCTATCGTAGGGCTCGACCAGTTGAGCTGCGGTGACGGTCGATTTGATCTCGGCTGCCATGCGGCGGACACGGGCAACCATCGCGGCTGCCAGATCCGGGTCGAGATCGCGGCCGCTTTCGCCCAGCACATGAGCAATCGCGGTGGCGCCGGAATGCTTACCGATGACGATACGCCGGCAGCGGCCCACGAGAGCCGGATCCAGTCCCTGATAGGTACGCGGGTCCTTCAGCATCCCGGCGACGTGAATGCCGGATTCGTGAGTGAAAACATCGGCGCCGACAACCGGCTTGATGGCTGCTGTCGTCCGCCGGGCGACCTGCGTCACCTGGGCCGCCAAGGCGGGCAATGCGGCCAGCTCTAGGCCCGTGTCTGGGCCGCCGAGGACCGCCATCGCGGTAGCCACCTCTTCCAGCGCGGCATTGCCGACGCGCTCGCCGAGCCCGAGAACGGTGACGGAGGCATGGCGCGCGCCGGCGCGTATCGCGGCCAGCGTGTTGGCGGCAGCGAGGCCGAGATCGTTGTGCCCATGAAATTCTATATCGATAGGAGACTGCGCCGCGACCTGGGCGACAGTTCGAAAATCGAAAACGGATCGAGAACGCCGACTGTGTCGGCCAGCCTGACACGGCTGGCGCCGGCGCGCGCGGCTGTTTCGACAACGCGAGCGAGATGATCCCGATCGGCCCGCGAGGCATCCTCGCAGCCCACGGCGACGAAGAAACCGCCGGCGGCTGCGCGTCCGACCATATACTCGATGACCTGAAGCGCTCCTGCATGATCGAGACCTAGCTTTGTGGCGAGTTGGATGTCCGATGCAGGCAGCGACAGATCGATGGCGGAGACGCCGCTCTCGATCGCTGCATCGAGATCCTGCGACGTTATCCGGCACCATGCCGTTAGCCGAACCGGGAGACTCCGCGCAACCGCGGCGCGAATTGCTTCGATCTCGTCGGCGCCCATGACGGGCGTGCCGATCTCGATTTCTGGGACGCCGGCTGCGGCGAGAGAATCGGCAAGCTCCAGCTTTTCCGCCTGTCGTGAAGGCGACGCCGGGTGCCTGCTCACCATCGCGCAATGTCGTATCGCTGAGAAAGATCCGACGGTTCATGAGCTGCCGGTTCTCGTGCTGCCCAGGCATAGACCGGATTGACGGTCTTCAGCGCTTCGCCTGCCGGGCCCACGCAGCCTTTCCACGATTGCGGGCACGACCTCGAGCACCCGATCGACGTCCGCTTCGCCATTCTGGCGCCCGAAGGAGAAGCGGACTGTTGCGTATGGCATTTTCATCGCCCGCAAGACATGGCTCGGCTCCAGCGATCCAGAGGTGCAGGCAGAGCCGGAGGAACAGGCGATGCCGAGGCGGCCGAGAAGAAGTGGGATTGCATCGCCTTCGATATCTTGGAAGGCAATGTTAGCGGTGTTCGGCAACCGTTCAAGCGAATCGCCAGCGACGAAGCTGTTTGGGATATGCTGGAGGATCCCGTCCTCGAGGCGGTCGCGGAGCGACTTTACCCGCGTAGCCTCGTCCTCCATGAATTTCAAGGCAAGTTCGGCCGCCATCCCCAGCCCGACGATGCCCGGCGTGTTCTCGGTGCCCGCGCGCCGGTCGCGCTCTTGGTGCCCCCCCTTGATCAATGAGCAGAAGGCCACGCCGCGCCTTACATAAAGCGCGCCGATCCCTTTCGGCCCATACAGCTTGTGGCCGGAGAGCGACAGCATGTCGACTGCCGTCGATTTCAGCTCTATCGGGAGTCTGCCCACCGTCTGCACGGCATCGGTATGGAAAAGGGCGCCGACTTCCTTGGCCAAGTCGGCAAGCTCGGCCACTGGAAAGATCGTACCAGTCTCATTGTTCGCCCACATGATCGAGACGATTGCGACTTTTGGCGTGAGGGCGACCCTGTAAGCGTCCAGGTCGAGCCGGCCACGGCGATCCACGGGGATTGTGTGCACCTTGACGCCGCGCGTCCTCTCAAGGTGTGCACACAGCGTCAGCACGGCCGGATGCTCGACGGCAGAAGTCACGATCTCTGCTCGATTGGGCATCACTTCGAGCGCCGAAAGAATCGCGGCATTGTCGCTTTCCGTCCCGCCAGAGGTGAAGATGACCTCATCGTCGAACTCCGCGCCGATCAGCGCTTGTACCTGCCGACGCGCCTTTCCAACCGCTGCACCGACCGAGGCGCCAAGACTGTGCATCGACGAAGGGTTGCCAAATTGCTCCGAAAAGAACGGCAGCATCGTTCGAACGACATCAGGGTCGACCCGCGTCGTTGCGTTGTTGTCGAGATAGACAGTCCTCATGCGCACGATCCACAGTCGATCGGAATGATGCGAAGCGCGAGCCACGTCGCATTGAGCTTCTGGCACACGTGGTTGATGCTGACGGCGAACCGGCCGCCGCTGCCGGTGCCCGTCAGTTTGTAAATGGCTTTGACCTTACACAGTGCAGTGGCTGTTTCCAGAATGCCGGCATTCTTCGGGACGAAAAAGCATCCCTTGACCTTGTCGCTATAGTCCAACATGCCTCTTTTCCTTCTCTGGGGCGATCAGCCGAAGGACTTGCCGCAGCCACACTTGTCCCGCGCGTTGGGATTATCGAAGACAAAACCGGAGGATTCGATCTCCGTAACGAAGTCGACGGTCATACCGGCGACGTGGGGTTGGGAGCCTACGTCCACGAACACCTTGACCCCATCCGCCGTTATAATGGCATCGCCTTCGCGCTCGACGCTCTCCAGGCCCATCAGGTATTGGAAGCCGGCGCAACCGCCGGCCTGGACCATGATGCGAAAGCCTTCAACCGGCTCGCTGGCGCGGGAAAGTGCGGCCTTGACGGCGGCAACGGCGTTGTCGGTGAGCGTAATCATGGTTCGATCTCTCCTCAGTCCGTGACGTACTGCGGATCATCATGCATGGACCGTGCCAAAGGAAAAAACCGCTTCAAACAGTGCGATATCCCTGACTCTGCCGTGAATCTCGCGTGCCATCGTTGGGACGACGTCGGGTAACCGACAGGTCCCCGTCAGGTGTGTCGAGTAAGGCACACAGCGATGTTCGGCTTCAGATCCGGCTGCGCTTGCACGTAAGCCATTGACGAGCATGCCGAAGATCCGTCCTGCGCCTGCTTCCGCGCAATTGGCACGACTTTTGAACCTGCCCTTTCGGCGAGGCCCAAGACTGGTCGACGGATATTCATCTCTTGGGTAGCCTCGTGATCGATGCCAGGAAGGAAAGCAACATGTCAGGTCCGAACCAGCTCCGCCTTCAATGGGAATTAAGCACCGTCCGTAGAATCCGAACCCCTGATCGGCCAATTGGCGTCGGCATCCACAATCGCTCACCACCGGCTAGTGGCCGTCGACTGAAGTGAGATGGGACCGGCATGTGCCTGTCGGCCATCGTCCGCAGTTCAGTTGGTACGCGCGCGCGTTTCGAGGGGTGCCGGACGGCTCTCCAGCAACACTCTGTTCTCGGCGAGCACAAGACCGGGTCGAGCATCAAGGCGCGCCCCGTCTCCGGCATGGCATCGATGATCAAAACGTATGTGGAAGCAGGGGATAGGACATGGAGCAGCGCGAGAAGCCCTCGCCCGAGCAAATCCGGCGTGCACGCAAAGACAGTCCGAAAATCCGCGAGCCCGATCTCGCCGCCCAATTGGGGATTTCGGAAGCCGAACTGGTTGCAGCCGATTGTGGTTTCGACGCGGTTCGCATCGAGCCGCGCGTCAACGACCTGTTGACCGGCCTCGAAGCGGTTGGCGAGGTGATGGCGCAGACCCGCAATGAAAGCGCCGTGCACGAGAAGATCGGCATCTACGACAAGGTGGTAACCGGCAACCACCATGCCATGGTGCTTGGCGATGAGATCAACCTGCGCATCTTCCCGAAGGTGTGGGAGCACGGTTTTGCCGTCGAAAAGCGCGATGGCGGCGACATCCACCGCAGCCTGCAATTCTTCGATGCCGACGGCAAGGCGGTGCACAAGGTGCACGTCAGGCCGGCCTCCAACCTCTATGCCTATCAGAAGCTGGTGGCGCAGCTCGAATCCTCAAACCAGGAGCCGATCGTGTCGGCTAAGGCGAGCGAAGCTGACGATGCTGAGATTCCGGACCAAGCCGCCACGGTCGAGGATCTACGCGACCACTGGAGTCGGCTGACCGACGTGCATCAGTTCTTCGATATGCTGAAGACGCTGAAGCTCAGCCGCTGCGAGGCGATGCGGATGGTCGGCCAGGAATACGCCTGGCTGCTCGACAATGCTGCCATTGGCGCCATGTTCCAGTGCGCGGCCGAAGACGAGATGCCGATCATGTGCTTCGTCGGAAATCGTGGTTGCATTCAGATTCATTCCGGTCCGGTCAAGTCGGTCAAGCCGATCGGCCCGTGGATCAATGTGCTCGACGCGACCTTCCACCTGCATCTGAGAACCCATCACATCCGCGAAGTCTGGGCCGTGCGCAAGCCGACCAGGGACGGTCATATCACGTCGCTCGAAGCCTATGGCGCCGACGGCAGAATGATCATCCAGTTCTTCGGGCAGCGCTATGAAGGCGACCGCGAACGCGGTGACTGGCGGTTTCTGGCCGAGAACCTGCCACGTATCCCAACCCCCGTCAGCAGCGTGAGATAACGACCATGTGTGTTGCCTTCCCTTTACGCTCCCTGCTCGCGCTGATGCTCGGCCTCCTGCTGGCCGCCGCGTTGCCTGCTGAGCGCAGTCAGGGCGCAGCTGTCTTTTCCGATCCGCTGCGGATCACCTCGATCGGCGGCTCTGTCACCGAGATCATCTATGCGCTTGGCGAGGAGCGCCCCCTCGTGGCTCGCGATTCGACCAGCTACGACCCGAACGCTTCACTGAAGCGGCACATTGTCGGCAACGTGCAACGGCTGTTGGCGGAGGGTGCTCCGTCCGTCAGTCGGTCCGGCGTTCTGGCCGTCCACGGCAGCCGCCGAGAGGACGCGATCGATGCAAAGTGGCGTACATACTTTGATCAAGCTGCCAGAGGACGGTCGCAACAAAGGTATCCTCGAATGATATACGTCGTCGGCAAGGAAAGGCCGGGAAACTGCCCGCCTCCGGCAGCTGCATGACACCGCCTGCGGCGGCATCATGCAGCTGTCGTCCGGCGACGACGAGGCGGAAATCAGCAGCTATCTCGACGATGCCTGCGTCCAGCGCTAGCAGCCTGAAGCGCTGCATCAGCGCCGCGACAGAGCCAGCACGGCAATCTGCTGCGCAAAACCCCGAAGCAGCAGGACCTATCGTCCAGTCTGTGCATGACAACCTGCGCATCGGCCGGCTGGATCGCGTGATTGATGGCCTGCAGACGATGCAATATCTGAACCGGGTCAGAGCCCGATTGAGACCAGTTCGGGATTCCGACATAAAACGTCCCTGGCCTTCATCGCTGTTGATATGGCGGGAACGCAGCGCTCATCTTACTACTCGGCCGCGCTGGCACGAAGGGTGCTCGGTAGCTGCAAGAGAACTCGCTGGGCCGGAGAATTCACCATGAACGCTTTCGTCACCCGCGACGGTTCCGGATGGATGCCGCAATATCTGACCGCTATCGACGGCACGACCTGCATCGGGTGCGGCCGCTGTTTCAAAGTCTGCTCGCGCGAGGTCATGCACCTTTACGGCGTCGATGACGAGGGTGAGATCCTTGGCATCTGTGACGGCGAGGACGATGACTTCGACGGCGAGCTCAATCGCATGATCATGGTGGTCGACCATGCCGGCCGCTGTATCGGATGCGGCGCCTGCGCTCGCGTCTGCCCGAAGAACTGTCAGACGCATGTCGCGGCCGACCAGGTCGCCCCATAATCTGACGCAACAGACTGGGAGAACGGCACCATGTTTGCCCATCACCACGGTTGCCGCGGCACTGGCCAATGGCCGTGGGCTGAGATAGGCACGGGGTTCGACCAGCATGTGCTTGCCTGCATCTTCGCGCGGGCGCTCAAGGAGGTTGAGGCCGGCGGCACGACGGCCACCGAGGCAACCGGCCTTTCGCGCGCCGAGTTGCAGGATGTCCTGGCCCGCGATTTCCCCGCAACTGCTATCAACACTTTCGCCTTGGAAGAGGCGAGCGACCCCGAGCCGAGCCTGGAGGAAGAACTTCTGCGCGATCTCTTGCTCGCGCATGCCCGGCCAGGAGACCCGTCGGGCGCCCGTTTCGCCAAGATCATCGCACGGCGTGCCATGCGCAACGACCATCTCTGGCAAGACCTTGGCCTTTTCAATCGTGCCGAGCTCAGCCGCTTGCTTGCCACGCATTTTCCGCGGCTGGCGTCCGGAAACACCCAAAACATGAAATGGAAAAAGTACTTTTACCGCAAGCTCTGCGAGGCCGAAGGCTTTTCGCTGTGCACCGCGCCCAGTTGCGGACAATGCAATGATTTCGAAAATTGTTTCGGCGCTGAGGAAGGCGAAAGCCGCGGATAAGGCCCGGGATCGATTTCCGTTTAGGGAGCGCTACCGTCATGGGTACGAGGCGGCAAGGGTTTATCGCCATTAAGCGATAAGCGCTTTTCCCGCCGCCGCTGCACGGAGGAGGGGATGTTCATCGCTTCGCGATATTTTGTGACTGTGCGTCGCGCGACGTCGACACCGGTTTCCTTGAGCCGGAGAACGATGTCCTCGTCAGAAAGTACGTCTTTGGGCGATTCCAGCGCGATGATCGCCTTGATCCGGTGACGAACCGCCTCGGCGGAGTGCGCGTCGCCGCCTTGCGAGGAGGCGATCGGGACAGTAAAAAAATACTTCAGTTCGAACACGCCGCGCGGCGTAAGCATGTATTTGTTCGACGTCACTCGACTTACCGTCGACTCATGCAGTTTGATCGCGTCAGCGACAGTCTTCAGAGTGAGAGGCCGCAGGTGATCGACGCCATGTTCCAAGAAGCCATCCTGCTGGCGGACGATTTCAGCCGCAACCTTCAGGATCGTCTTGGCGCGCTGATCGAGGCTTCTGATTAGCCAGTTCGCGCTTTCGAGGCACTCGTTGAGAAATGCTTGATCTTTCGAACCTTTGGCGGTCAGGCGTGAGACTTCGGCGAAATAGGTCTGATTAATCAACACTTTGGGCAGCGTCTCTGGATCAAGTTCTATATGCCATCCACCTCCGGGCGAGGGCATGACCCAGACGTCGGGTATGATGGATTGGGGCTCTCCGGATTGGAATCGGTTTCCAGGCTTGGGGTCGAGCGCACGGATTTCATGCAACATCTCGAGCAGGTCGTCCTCATCAACGCCGCAACGCTGCTTCAAGGTCTGAAAATCACGTCGCGCAAGCTTGTCAAGATTGGCAACCAAAGCTGCCATCGCGGGGTCGAACCGGTCTCGCTGGCGCAACTGTATTTCCAGGCATTCGCTGAGAGTTCTCGCAAAAATCCCGGGTGGATCAAACTGTTGCAAGGTTCCGAGAACCCGTTCCACATCAGCCTCCCGGATGTTTAGGCTGCCGGCCAGATCCGAGAGGTCTACCCGGAGGTAGCCAGTGTCTTCCAGATCAGCTGCAAGCAGGCCAGCAATCAGCCGCTCCTGCGGTGTAAATGCGGTGAGGGCGATCTGACGAGCGACATGGTCATGCAAGGTTTCGGTGAGGGCGACAAATTCCTCGGGGGCAGGGCGACTTCCCGTCGCATCGTTCGTCGTGTTGCGCTGTGATTTCCGTTGCCCGACCCGATCCGGGGAACCGGCCCTGAGCGGACCGTCGACGTTGTTGTTGCCTGCGCCGACCTGCGGATCCCTCTCCGAATTCGAGGAAGCGTCGCCGACAGGCCCCTCGTCGTCCGACGCTGTTTCCAACAGCGGGTTCTTCTCGAGTTCCCGCTCCACGTACTGATGCAGTTCGGCATGCGCCAGTTGCAGCAAGCGTATCGACTCAATGAGTTGAGGCGATGCCACCATGGATTGCTGCTGGCGCTGAAGCAGGCTTGCTGTGGGTTGCATGGTTAGCGCGAATCCTCTCGAGGGAACCCTTGGGCATTGAAACGTCGACCCCTCTAAAGCGCATCGCGGCTGGAGGGCCTCAGGCGAGGCGCTTTAGAGTCTTGTGTCTTTGCATGTCCCCGCTGCGCACTTTGGGCGACATGCACAAGGTTCATGCGGCGGCCTTCAGCGTTTCAAGAACGTTCTGCGGGGACGAGACGCCATAGGGGTCGGTCTCGCAGTTGTCCGAGAAGCCTTCCTCCTCGAACCACTTCTCCACCACGCCATTCTCGATCAGGGCCGCGTAGCGCCAGGAGCGCATGCCGAAGCCCAGATTGTCCTTGGCGACCAGCATACCCATCTTGCGCGTGAACTCGCCTTTGCCGTCCGGGATAAGCTCGACCTTCTCCAGTCCCAAGGACTTCGCCCACGCATTCATGACGAAGGCGTCGTTGACGGAGACGCAGTAGACGGCGTTAATCCCCTCCTTCTGAAACTCGTCATAGAGCTCTTCGAAATTGGGCAGTTGGTAGGTCGAGCAGGTCGGGGTGAAGGCACCAGGAAGCGAGAACAGGATGACGCGCTTGCCGCTGAAATAGTCGTCGGATGTCTTGTCTTCCCAGCGGTATGGATTTGGCCCCTCGATCGACTTGTCGCGAACACGCGTGCGAAAGGTGACGAAGGGAACCTTCTTTTTAACGGTCATCTATGTTTCTCCTCTAATTGAAGGGTGGCGCATTGTTTCTCGGTTGGCTGACGCGACACCGGGCTAGGGCTGGCTCGCCGATCATTCGGTCTATCGGTTGCGTGTTGGCTATTCGTCTCGCCGGCGCTCACACGCCGAGCAGGGCTGGCAAACCGCGATTGGGCGAGCGCCATGCCTTGGCCTGTCGGCCTCGAAGCACTCATGTGCAAAGTAGCCACCGACCATCGATGTCTGGAGGGGACGGCGTCCCGATGTGGGCCCGGAATCGGTACGATCTCCTGGGGCGCTTGTATGGAGCTTCGCGTCTCAGCCATGGTTCGTTGTTGCCTTCTTGGTGCCTTGATGGGCTCTAACGACAAAGAGCAAGCGCCATGCCAACCCCTCGAAGGCAGTGAATCTGACGAGTTTTGCGAAGACCTTTTTGGGCTTGTGCGGGAGCGCCGTGCGTAGCCGACAGGCGCGGAACAATCGACTGGTCACCCGGATCGGGCAAGACTGCAGTATCGTTGGATAATCGGCAGTTCTGCGCCGGTTCGGGAAAGACCAACCGTTTCCGGACAGCCGGACCGATGCCTTACCGTACACCAGCGGGGACTGCAGCGACCGCGCGAGTCTATTTCTCTATTGTGTTCCTGCATGCGCGGCGTTCTGCGAAGACACCTGTCAGCATCTAAGATCGCGCGCTGTTGCTATTCCCTACCCGCATCGAAGAGGTCTTTGCCGCCCTCCAGCTCTAGCTAGTGCCCAAGGGCCGGGACGCGCGGGCTCGCGTCGCGGTGATCGAGATATCTTCATTTGCGCTGCCGTGCGTGTCTGACCGCACATGTTCTTGTGTCCGAAGTCGGACAAGAATGTAGCAAGGCGACCAAGGGTCGCCAAGCCCGCAACGCGGTGCAAGCGGTGCAACGCAAACGGTACGCTAATCGGCACGCAACTTGCTCCGATGATCTTGTCAGAGTGGTCATCAGCAGGGCTTCGCAGCTCAGCGGGGTTTGACCAGTCTGTCAGCTAAACGCGAGTAGGCGGCTGAGGTGCTTTATGGACCAAGGACGACGTGGACACCCTGCCTGCATGCGTTCGCAACCAATCTCATCCGCGCTTGCGCGCAGGCGCTGCATCGCGAAACGGAAATCTCGAGGCACTGAGCCGGGACGTGCAACATGCTGCTGATCGACCTTATGACCAGCCGTGCGATCTCGACCGAGCGGAAGAACGCCTGACGTTTCAGGAGAAGTCAAAATGGCCCCCAACCCAGTTCCAGATCATGTCCCGCCCGAAATGGTGAGGGACTTCAGTCTGTTCACGTCGCCTGGCATGCTGCCGACGCCCAATGGGGATCCGCACGCAGCGGTCGCTTGCGTTCACGAAGGACCGCCGATCTTTTATTCTCCCTACAATACGCGCGATGGCCAGGGCACCTGGGTCATCACTCGCGCCAAAGATCAGCGCCGGGTGCTGCAGGATGCCGAAACCTTTTCCAGCCATCGCAGCATCTTCGCCTCCGCGCTGGGCGAAAACTGGCCGATGATCCCACTTGAACTCGATCCGCCGGCCCATGGCGTGTTCCGCTCACTACTTAGTCCGCTGCTTTCGCCCAAGCGGGTGCTGGTGCTGGAACCGGCTGTTCGCGAACGAGCGATCGCGCTGATCCAGAGGATCGTCGCATCCGGCACAAGCTGCGACGTCATGAAGGATTTTGCCGTTCCTTTCACGGTCAGCATCTTTCTTAGCTTTCTTGGGCTACCCGATCACCGACTCGATACATTCGTGGCCTGGGGCAAAGATCTGCTGCACGGCGACGATGAGAAAAGACAGGTGGCAGCCCGCACAATTGTGGCGTTCATCGACGAACTTGCAGCCGTTCGCCGTAAGGAACCGGCCGACGATTTCATGACCTTTGTCGTTCAGGCCAAGGTCGAGGGCCGACCGCTGACCCATGAGCAAGTCCGTGGCGTGGGCGTGCTTCTGTTCGTCGCGGGGGCTGACACAGTTGCAGCAGCCTTAGGCTTTGACCTCGCCTATCTGGCGCGCAACCTCAAAGAGCAGGAATGGCTGCGCAGCGAACCGGACCGGATCGCGCCCGCGGCCGAAGAATTGCTGCGCGCCTATCCAACGGTGCAGATCATCCGCGTGGCGAAGAAAGATATCGACTTCGAGGGCGCGCCCATCCGCAAGGGGGATTATGTTTCCTGTGCCACGATGATCGCCAATCGTGACCCGACGGAATTCGAACGCCCCAACACGATCGATCTGGCGAGACAGGAAAATCGTCACGCCGCGTTCGGCTACGGTCCCCACCGCTGCCTCGGCTCAAACCTTGCCCGGCGGGAGATTGTCATTGGTCTGGAGGAGTGGCTGTCGCGCATCCCGGCCTTTCGGATCAAGGAAAGTACGGCGCCCATCGCCCATGGCGGCCATTTGTTCGGAATCGAAAATCTGATCCTGGACTGGTCCTGAGCAAAGCCGCCCCGAGACGCGGCGCAGACAATGGAGACAGCACCATGCGCATCATCGTCCATACTGCCAAATGCCAGGGTCACGCGCGCTGCTGGGCGCAAGCGCCCGGCATCTTTAAGCTTGACGATGAAGGCTCCATCCTGCCCGGTGACATCGAGGTTGCGGAGGCGGAGCAACTGCTTGCGTTACGAGCCGCGAGGTCCTGCCCAGAACGTGCGCTGGAAGTCGACCACGCTCCGGCTGCGCAGGTCGAACTGGACGCCGTCCAACCGACAGCCCGGCAAGTTTAGATGCGCGGAGCGATGGGACCGCACACTGGAAAAGGCTGGCGCGGCCTGTCCCACCGCTGTCCGCGTGCAACCGCGCAAGGGGCATATCTGCGACATCGAGGTGCTCCACTGCCCAAACGCCAGCAGGGTGGCGAAACGCCTCTTCCAATCTCAGGATTCGCAACAGAGCCGATGGACCAGGAAAAAATAATCGAACTCACCGACCGTGAGGCAATCCGCGACTGCCTCTACCGGTACTGCCGCGGGATAGACCGCGCCGATGAGGCGGCGCTGCGCAGTTCGTACTGGCCCGATGCGCAAGACAATCACGGGGCCTATTGCGGCTCGGCCGACGGCTTCATTCGGTTTGCGCTCGCGGTGTTCGAGACCGGACCGCGCAATATCCATCAGATCGCGAACATCCTGATCGAATTCACTAGTCGGGCAGAGGCCACGGTCGAGAGCTATTTTACTGCCCTGCAACGGGGACCGGACAACGACGGAGAAATACGCCAGACGCTGCTGTGCGGCCGTTACTGCGATCTGTTTCAGAAGAGGGAAGGTCAGTGGCGGATTGCGGAACGGACGGTCGTCTACGATTGGTGCGAGGAGCAGACCCCACCAGCGGTTGCCGAGGCAGAACGGTTCGGCCCGCGGCGGCCGATTGGAGCACCGTATCCGCACGATCCGGTCTATGCGCTCGGAAAGCGTGGCGTCCATGTTGCCGTCTGAGATTTCGAACCGGAGATCCGCATCAGCAGTGGGGACAACCTTGCAATGCCATAGCCATCCCGGCGAAAGCCCGCCCCGTGAAAATACCGCTGCCGGAAAGCACGACGTCTATCTGGGCCGCAACTGGCCGTCATCGGGACGTGACCCGGCCGGTTGTACCACCCAACGTTGATGGGCTGAGATCACTGAGGGCTGTCGCGGAGAAGTGCGCATGAAGCAGGCAGGACGCATCGTCATCATTACAGGCGCCGCCGGCGGCATCGGTCGTGCCTTGGTCGATCTTCTTGCGCGCGAGGGAGAGACTGTTGTTGCGGTGGACCTTCCGGGCAGCGGCGTGGTTGAACTTGCCCGTAGCCTCGGCTGCCCGCATCTCGGCCTCGAATGCGATGTCTCGCGAGAGGGGGATGTCCTCGCCCTCTATGGCCGGATCGAAGCACAGTTCGGGCAGATCGGCGTTCTCATCAATAACGCCGCGGTTGGACCCGCCATGGCTGCGACTGTCGACACCGGTGTCGATGCCTTCCGGCGCGACCTGGCAGTAAACTTGATAGGGCCGTTCGTCATGGCTCGCGAAGCGGCAAGGCGCATGAGGCCGGGCGGTGTCATCGTCAACTTAGCTTCCATGGCGGGCGTGGTCGGCAACCCCAAGCGCAACGCCTACGCAGCCTCGAAAGCGGGCTTGATCTCGTTGACGAAGTCGCTTGCATGCGAATGGGCTCCTCGCGGCATCCGCGTGACGGCTGTCGCGCCGGGCTACGTGCGCACGCCGATGGTCGCGGAACTGGAACGCGCAGGCAAGATCGACCTTGCGGCGGTGCGTCGCCGCGTGCCTATGGGACGCTTGGCGCGCCCGGTCGAGATCGCCCTCGCCGTGCGTTTTCTAATCAGCAGGGAGGCGCGCTACATCACGGGATCGGTGCTGGCGGTCGACGGCGGTTGGATGTCATTCAACCAGCCAGGGGATGCGCATGCACCGGTGGATGGGACGCCTCCAGCCGAACTCTCCTGTCCGGCCGAACGCACCGACGCGCGAATCGTGCTCGTCACCGGGGGCGCCAATGGCATAGGCGCGGCCGTCGTTCGCCGCTTTGCCTCGAACGGTGACACCGTCGTGATTGCCGATAGAGATCGCGATGCGGCGACGGTGCTCGCTGCATCGCTCGACAGCAAGAACCTGGCGAAATCCGTGGATGTGGCCGTCGAAAGCGAAGTGGTGGCGCTGTTCGAGGAGCTGCGGGCACGCTTCGGGCGCGTCGATGTCCTTGTAAACGGTGCTGCCGTCGCCGACACTTTTGCGGCGGGTATCGAACAAATCCCGGCAGATATTGAACACGTCCTTGGTGTAAACCTTACCGGCGCCTTCACCTGCGCGCGCGAGGCGATCAAGGCGATGGGCGCTGGCGGCGTGATCCTCAACCTCGGATCGATCAACAGCTTTCTCCCTGTCGCGCCGCGCCATGCTTACGGCGCCTCGAAGGCCGGGATGGACATGCTGACCCGATGCATGGCGGCCGAACTCGGGCCGGTCGGCATTCGGACAGTAACCGTCGCTCCTGGCTACATCCGCACGCCTGGCGTTGCCCAGTTGGCCAAGGCTGGCCGCATCGACTCCAAAGCGATCGGACGACGCATACCGATGGGCAGGATGGGGCGGCCGGAAGACATCGCACACGCGGCGTTTTTCCTTGCTTCGTCCGACGCCTCATACATCAACGGCTCGGTCCTCTATGTGGACGGCGGCTGGACCTCGTTCGGTGATGCGGGAAACGCCAGCGAACTCTATGACGAATGTTTTGCGGAGGTCGGGCATTGATTGTCGATCATTCGCCAGGCAACGCGCTGCGGCTCATCGAAGCCGAGGGCGTCCAAGCCTTCACGCCCATTCAGCGCGTCGCGCCCGCGACGCTGTCTGCGATCGAAGATGTCATCGCCGCCGAACCGGTCGATGCAGTCCCAACCGCTCCAGGCGCGCCTGCCGCCGCCCACTGGCAAGCGGGTTGGCGCAAGACTACGCCGCCGACAAGGGCTTGGATCAACCGCGGCCAACGCCTTGTTTGCACATTTCGAGCGACCGTTATCGGCCAAACCCCCCCTCTGCAGACAAAGGAAACACCATGGAATTCGCGACCTTCATCCTGGCCGCCCAGCGCGGCTATCATCAATCATCCGACAGCGTCATCCGCAACTCAATCGAACAGGTCGTCCTTTCGGAACAGGCTGGCTTCGACACCACCTGGTTCGCCGAACACCACTTCAACAATTACAGCCTGATCCCCTCGCCCTTGATGATGGTGGCGCACTGCGCCGGCTTGACGGACACCATTCGCCTCGGCACCGCCGTCTGCGTGCTCCCCCTCTATCAACCCCAGCGCCTGCTTTCCGAGATCGGCTTCGCCGATATCGTTGCGAGCGGTCGTCTCGAACTCGGCGTCGGCCTGGGATACCAGCAGTTCGAGTTCGAGCGTTTCGGCGTGAATATCGATGAGGCGCCGGCGGTCTTTTCGGAATATCTGGACATCCTTCTGAAGGGCCTCAACCAAAAAATCTTCGAGCACGACGGCCGGTATGAGAAGATACCGCCGACGGCGATTTCGGTGCGCACCGTCCAGAAGCCGACTCCGCCGATCTGGATCGCTGGCGGGTCCGAGAGGATGGCCCGGGCCTATCGTGAGGGACATAATTTTTTTGTCACAGCATTCCACAACGGCTTGGAGACTTTGAGCACTCTGCGCGATTCGATCGAGAAGGCGGCGGCTTCCGAGGGCAAGAATGTCACGGACGCCAAGATATCGTTGCTGCGCTGCTGCTACGCCAGCGACGACGAAGCGGAGATCGACTGTTACCTCGACAATGCCCGCTTCCAGCGCCGGTTGTCTGAAGCACTGCATCAGCGCCGCCAGCAGAGCCAGGACGGCTATCTGCTGGAGGAAACGCCGACGCAGCAGGATCTGTCGTTCAAGACCATGCGCGAGAACCTGCCGATCGGCAGCGTCAATCGCGTGATTGATCGGCTGTTGGAGGAGATGGGGGTCTTGAAACCGGACCAGATCGCAATTCAGACTCAGTTGGGGGATTTCGATCAAAAGACGATGCTACGCCAGATCGAGCTCTGGGGAGACAAGATCATCCCGGCGGTCAACAAGTCGCTCGGCCCCTCGGAAGCTGGCAGCTTGCAAGTTCGCAACGACTTGAATTGAATTGCTGCCATTGGCTTGCCCTGGCCGGCATCGGGCAGCACTGCCCAACGGCGGACACCGCTGGCCGCCATGCATTTGCACATTACGAGCATCTTCAGCACCGTCGAAGGTCCATCGGAACGCCTCACAGCCATCATGCACCACAACCCAAATTGGCGGACACCCATCCGCATGTGCGATTCAGCAGCGAGAGCGTGCTGCAAGGCTCCAAAACCAATTAGAAGACAACCACGATCGAGCGGTCACCGCTGTCCCGTCAGCTTACTGAAAATTCAAACCCTACTCTCCACACGAGGCCCGTATGACGACCAACATCAAGATCAACGGTACTGTTCACACGGTCGATGCCGATGGTGATACCCCATTGCTGTGGGTCTTGCGCGATGTCCTCGGCATGACCGGTACCAAGTTCGGATGCGGTGCCGGTTTATGCGGTGCTTGCACGGTGCATCTCGACGGACAGGCTGTGCGCGCCTGTCAGACCCCGATCGACAGCGTCGGGGAGAGTTCCATCACAACAATCGAGGCCATAGGCGAGACGCCGCAGGGTAAAGCGCTCCAGCAGTCCTGGATCGATCTCGACGTGCCGCAATGCGGCTATTGCCAGTCCGGCCAGATCATGTCGGCTGCCGCTCTCCTTGCAGCCACACCGAAGCCCACCGACGCTGATATCGACGCTGCGATGTCCGGCAATGTCTGCCGCTGCGGCACCTATCAGCGCATTCGTGCTGCCATCCATCGTGCGACCGCTTGAGGATAGAGGCTAATGTTCGACAGGTCGCTCCGTCTAAACCGCCGCAACTTTCTCGCTGCCGGGGGAGGTCTCGTAGTCGCGCTTTCTCTGCCGTCGTCGCCTCGAAGGGCTGCGGCTCAAGCATCACCAGGCTTCGCGCCGAATGCCTTCATTCGTATCGATCGCCAGGGCATCGTCACGATGGTGATGCCCATGGCCGAGATGGGGCAGGGGATCCACACCGCGCACGCCATGCTGCTCGCAGAGGAGCTTGACGTCGGCCTTGATCAGGTTCGCCTCGAACTGTCGCCCGCGAGCGACGCGCTATACGGCAATCCTCTGTTTGGGCCTCAGAGCACCGGCGGGTCGACTTCGATCCGCGCTTTCTGGATGCCGCTGCGCCAGGCAGGCGCGGTTGCCCGCACTCTCTTGCTAGAAGCCGCGGCCCAAAAATGGGGCGTCGATCCCAAGACCTGTCGCGCCGAGAGCGGCTCGGTTTTCGAAACATCTGGATCCCGCCATCTCGCCTATGGCCAGCTTGTCGATGCCGCAGGCACCCTGCCGGCACCCGCACCCGAAAGCGTAGCCCTCAAGGATCGGAAGGACTTCAAAATCATCGGCAAGCCTCACAGGCGGCTCGACACACCCGGGAAGGTCAATGGAACAACTGTCTTCGGGATCGACACTAAAATTCCCGGGATGAAGATCGCCGCAATCGCCATCTCGCCGGTATTTGGCGGCAAACCGAAATCGGTCGACGAAAAAGCGGCTCTGGCTGTCAGAGGTGTCCATCAGGTCGTCCTGACCGATCAGGCTGTGGCGGTTGTCGCCGACCATATGGGCGCTGCCAAGAAAGGCCTCGATGCGGCTGCGATCCAGTGGGACGAGGGGCCGAACGCCACTGTCAACAGTGCCGACATCATCCGCCAGCTCAAGGAGGCTTCGAAGACACCCGGAGCTGTAGCGCGCAGTGAAGGTGACGTCGAGAAAGCGCTGGCTGGTGCGACCCGGCGCTTGGAAGCTGTCTATCAGTTGCCGTTCCTCGCGCACGCGACCATGGAGCCGATGAATTGCACCGTGCATGTGAAGAAGGATGCTTGCGACGTCTGGGTCGGTACGCAAGTGCCCACCATGGCGCAGACGACCGCAGCGCAGCTCACCGGCTTGCCTGTCGAAGCCGTCACCATCCACAATCATCTGATCGGCGGCGGCTTCGGCCGTCGGTTGGAGGTGGACGGCATTGAGCATGCCGTTAAGGTGGCGCAGCAGGTGGACGGGCCAGTCAAAGTTATCTGGAGCCGCGAGGAAGACATCCAGCACGACATGTATCGGCCTTACTATTATGACCGGCTGTCGGCCGGGCTTGACGCATCTGGCAAGCTGGTTGCCTGGACTCACCGCGTTTCCGGATCGTCGGTGACGGCGCGTTATTTTCCTGCTGGCATGCAGAATGGTGTCGATCCGGACGGCGTCGAGGGAGCGGATCAACCGCCTTATGCATTTCCTGCCATTCATGTTGAATTCAAGAGGGTCGAGCCGCCGGCCGTTCCCACCGCCTGGTGGCGTGGCGTTGGTGCGACCCATAATATCTTCGTGGTCGAAAGCTTCATCGATGAGCTGGCAGCGGCGGCGAAGGCTGATCCTGTCGAGTTTCGCAAGGCCTTGCTCAGCCACAATCCGCGTGCGCTTGGCGTGCTGACGCTGGCCACGCAGAAGGCGGGTTGGGGAGCACCGATGCCCCAGAGGCAGGGTCGGGGCGTTTCGGTGCAATTCGCCTTCGGCACATACATGGCGACCGTGGCGGAGGTCGAGGTGGGCACCGACGGCACGGTCAAGGTTCATCGGCTCGTCTGTGCGGTCGATTGCGGGCTGCAGGTCAATCCCGACACGATTGCGGCTCAAATGGAAGGCGGTTGCATCTTCGGCCTGACGGCTGCCTCGCACGGCGCCATCACGCTGAAGGACGGGCGGGTGGAGCAGGGCAATTTCGACACTTATCTTCCGATGCGAATGGATGAAGTGCCCGTAGTGGAGACACACTTCGTCAACAGTGCCGAAGCGCCTGGGGGGATGGGCGAGGCTGGAACCGCGGCGGTATTTCCAGCCCTAACGAATGCGATCTTCGCGGCGACGGGCAAGCGCATCCGCACGCTGCCCGTAGACACCAAACTCCTCAAATCTATCTGACCGCTTTCAGGGTATAGGGTCAATTGGAGAAGCTCTGCGGGTCGAGATCCCAGGCAACCTTGGCCTCCAGCGCCTTCTGCCGCTTCTTCATCGTCTCGAGATTGTGCCGCTGCCACACCCCGCGCACCCCGGAGGCGAGACCGAGTGGCCGCGTTTCCTCGCCAGCCTTATGGCATGCGGATCTGACCTAAGACCAGCAGCTCCAGCGACAATTCGAGAATGATCGTCTCCACCTCCGGAGCGTCGGTGGGCAGCAGCGGCTTTCTTGCGCGTCATCTCCTGCAGAGTCAGCTCCCGCCCGTCTCCTACGCTGTCGTACGAATAACCCATCATCTTGCAGGTTTGGCTGACATTGCCGGGCTGTTTGGCGAGCTACAACAGCCCCACCTTGGCGCGGATGATCTTTTGGTCCTTGGTCATTTCGGAATCTTTCACGCCGAGGCCGGGCGCTGCGAACCCTGACCACTCCGCGCCCGGCCTCGGCTCTCGGTTCAGCTTTATGACACCGTCTGTCAGATTAAGTCTAAACTTTTGCCCTTTGCGATGGGCTATGAGGATATAGAAATCAGGTTTATCGATCATCAAGATCCTGCAATAACGAGGCAGCCAGGGCCTCCTCGGCGATGGCCACGCGATGCTGAAGCATGGCCAGCGTCAGCGCTCCGTCCCATGCTGCTTCGACCGCCTTTCCTCCAAGCGGGTGGGCCAGGCTCGGAGCTGTTCGCACGGCGGCTATATAGTCGACGGCGCCAAAGCGCCATGGCTCGGCACCATGTTCGCGCATGATGTGGTTGCCGATGCGCAATCCGGGCCAGTCAAAATCGCCGTGATAGTAGAGGCGCGCGCCCGCCTGCGCGAGTTGGGCCAGAAGGCATCGTTGGGCAGCCGCTGGCATACCATCGGTGCAGACCAGCGGGGCGCAGCCAGCTCCCCATCGGTCAGCGGCGATGGCGAGCAGGTTGGGATTTTCGCACACGTAGACGTTACGGCCCGTTGCATCCCATCGGGGCGGCGAGCGCAGCAGCGATCGCAGCGATGCATAGGCTGGCTCTCCCAAGCGCCAACGATCGCTTTCTGTCCCGCTTGTCGGCAGGTTCAGGGACAGGGCAGGGCGTGCCAGCTCATTGACCAGAACCCCTGCTCTGGCCCACGTCTCGCGGACTCGCTCCGCACCGCCGGCCGGGATCAGATCGATGTCCTCGCTCGATTTCCGTATCGTCTTGCCATCTTCGTTGGCAACGGGTGCGGCCGGGTCATCAGCGGGCGTGGCGGTCTGGCGCCAGACTGCCAACACGAGTGTCGCGACCCCGCGGCCGTTGTCAAGCGCATGGGCATCGCCCAGAACGTCCGCAGCCAATTGCGAACGCGTGATGCCTTTCGCCGGCAGATACCGCAGCACCTCTTCGGCGCGTCGGCAAAGCTCCGCTGCAGCGATCGCATCCCGCCGAGCGATCCGCTTGAGCAGGCCGATGCCCTCCGGTGTCAGCAGCAAGCTGGCCAAGCCGGAATGCCTGCAACCCTCGATTACACCGGACCACACTGTTTGCAGATGGAGGCGCATCCCGGCGAGATGAACGATGGGGCCGTCGAGCTTTTCCAACGCATCGCGCAGGGACGTGGCGATGCCGGAGTGCAGCAGGTCGGCATCGACCTGGCGGACGTTGATTTGTAGGGACTTGGAGCGGCGCTGCGGGCGACCGAGCAGCGAGGCCAGTGTTGCGTGTTCTTCCGCGCTAAGCCCGGCGACGCGAATAGGATCGACAGTGCCGCCGAGCGGAGCGCGCTCGAAGCGTTGGCGCAGCCGCTTGCGCAGCAAGGCGAGGTGCTCACCGCCGAGCAGGCGTTGAAGTCGCGGGTCGGCCTGGTCGTTCATGCTGGCGCAAATCGGCGATCGGGATCGGCCTCGGACGTCTTTTCCCGGCCGTCCCAGCTCCATCGCGACACGAACACGGCGTCGATACCTTCGCGCCGCTGCAACTGGCAGATGGCGACGCCCGGCAGTTCAGCATAACACGCCCACTCGCGCTCGCTGGTGATGACGAAGTCCAGATCGAACTCGCGGATCAGACCCATGCAATGCGCGCGTGCTGTGTCATCGATGCCGGCGAAGGCTTCGTCGAGCAGCATCAACCGCGGGGCTAGGACGTGGCTGCCCTGGCTGTAGAAGCTGGCGACCGCAGCAAACAGCGGCACCGTCAGACCGAGCGCCCGCTCGCCGCTCGAGGCGGGTCCGGAAAGCTTGCGCCAATGTCCCTCCTGCCAGCGTTCGACGCGGAAGCGGTGCCAGTGGCGATAATCCAGGGCGCGGGCCAGCTGGTCGAGCAAGGTCCCGTCGCTGTCTTTTCCACCGCTGGAATCAGCGCGCTCCCGCTCGGCGGAGATGCGCTGTTGCAGCATCGCACCGACGACGCTCCGGTCGCCTGACGGTAACCGGGGCAAAACCGGTGGCGTTTGAGCGGGTCGATCTGCTGTTGGGGTTCACTGAGCGGCGACGAGAACGGGAAGCGGTAGGATCTTGCTGCCAGGGATGCCGAGGCGATCGCCGAGATAATCCCAGAAGCTGACACCGAGCTTGTTGCAGGTCTTCATCATGCTGAGCATGGTGTCGCGGGCAGCACGGCCCTTGTCACTGTGGGTTCCGCCGCTGATCTTGCGGCGGGTCACCACGCTGCGGATATCGTTCTCCGAGCCGTTGGTGTGGAGCGGAATGTCCGGGCGTCGGAGGATCCTCAGGAAGCTTTGGCGGTCGGTCCGGATGCGCGCGAGTAGACGGTCGAGGGTCACGAACCTGGTCTTCATGCCGACGATCCGGTCGAAC
>NZ_JBWKME010000005.1:0-1258 GCF_056431085.1 Mesorhizobium waitakense
CATCGATTCCCGCATAATGTTCCATGGCTGTTCCTCTCATGATGTTTGGAGCCGATCGCTCGGACTCCGTTTCAACACCATCATTCTGAGGGACAGCCACCCAACCTGGCTATGCTCGCGAAGGCCGGCCCATTACGGCATCTAGCATTACAGTTGCATGTTAGTTCTCAGATGAGCTCGTCGAGCGGCGGCCTGATGGGCGCGCCTCCAGCATGACCACGCAATGACGTAGGCGGGCTTTATGCGACGCTGGGCAAGCTTGGTGGTGATGCGCCGGACTTCCTGGATAGACCAGCGGATCAGAACCTGTTGGTCGGTATCCGCGGTCTTTTTTGGGGCGTCACGTCATTGGCGCGGTACCGGATCACCGCCATCATGGCGAAGGCGAGCATGACGAGGGAGGCGTGGCGATGCCAGCCATGCCATGACCGGGTTTCGTTGTGATCGAGTCCGAGCTCGTTCTTGGCGGTCTCGAAGCTGTCTTCGATCGCCCAGCGATGGCCTTCCACGGAAACGAGCGTCTGGATGCCCGTCCCGGCCGGGCACCATGTGGTGAAGAATGCGAGATCGCCGTCGCTGATATTGCGCCGGATCAGGAGGCCACGGGTCCAAAGCCCCGATTTCGTCTCGTTATATTCGTCGGCATCGAGATCAGCGAGTTCGCAGTAGGCCCAGTCATGAAGCCGCGCGCCTTTGGTGCCCTCTCCGGCGGAAAGGCGCTGCCATGCACTTGGATCGAGATCACGGGCGATCTCCTGAGCTGTGCCGGCGACCGAAGGCTTACCCGACCAGGAGCCGAAATGATGGTCCGATTTAACCCCAAGAACGTAGCCTTTGCAGGCTCGCCGCAGGGTTCCTTCAACGTCCCCGACGCCATACACCGCATCTGCGGCCACCCATGAAAACGGCACATCGGCTGCCAGCGCACGCCGTATCATATCGACAGCCAAGCCTGGCTTGGTAGCGAAGGCTATTGCCTCAGGAACATGGGTGGCTGCAAGCCTTGCCGGATCGCCGGTCCAACTCTTGGGCAAGTAAAGGGCTCGATCGATAAAAGCATGACCGCGAACGGACACATAGGCGGCGAACACACCGATCTGGCAGTTCGTTATCTTGCCTGCCGAACCTGTATATTGACGCGCAACTCCGCAGGATGCCTTGCCCTGCTTGAGGAAGCCGGTCTCATCGATGACAAGGACCGCATCATCTGTGGCGAGGTGCTCTACAACATACTCTCGCACAATGTCGCGAAGTCCGT
>NZ_JBWKME010000005.1:1308-2802 GCF_056431085.1 Mesorhizobium waitakense
AAGCTCAAGCGTAGTTTCGATTGATGCACCTGTCATCCATGACCTCCGAATCATGGTGATCCATAGATTCAGACCATAGATAAATATGCAACTGTAATGCTAGGCCGTGAACCCATAAATCGGGACGACCGGCCTAGGTGGAAGGTGGACGTTCGGGATTGACGAGTTGGCAGACTGCATGATTGATTGCAGTATCATTATTTTTGACCCGGTCGCCGGGTTTCCCATGCCAAACAGACCAGATTTCGACGGACTCATGAGGGCTGTTTGCACAGGCTACGGCTATTGCGGCAGCTTGCAAGACGATGGTTTTGTTCATGTTACCGATTTCTTTCCCGAACGAGGAAGGGTGACGGCAGAACAATTCGTCGACTGGCTTTTCATGGCGGAAGGCGATCAAAGGCCCATGGGCTCTCCATCGGCAATGCTGATGCGCGAAAAAATTCGGAACTGCTTCATCGGTTACATGGGCTCAGACTATGTCAATGCTCGGAAGCTGAGCGATCTCAGAAACAACTGGCGAGGTGGCGCGCCCAGGCCTCGTCCGAAACGTCGCTGAAAGTTCTGTTTGGGGGTCTGTAGGCGAATAGCTGCTTTCATGTTGCAGCAAATTCTGATTCAGGCTCAGCATGAGCCGATATGACCTGACCGACTTCGAATGGCGCGTGATCGAGGCGCTTCTCCCCAACAAACCAAGAGGAGTGCCGCGCGTAGACGACCGCAGAGTGCTGAATGGTATCTTCTGGGTGCTGCGATCTGGTGCGCCTTGGCGCGATCTGCCGGAGCGATACGGCCCGCGCACCACTTGCTACAATCGCTTCGTCCGATGGCGAAAAGCAGGTGTGTGGGACCGCCTCATGGATGTCATAGCCAAAGACCATGACGGCACGGTGCAGATGATCGACACCTCCATTGTTCGCGTCCATCAGCAGGGCGCGACGGCAAAAAGGGGGATCGAGATCATTGTCTCGGTCGTTCCCGAGGCGGGCTGACAACCAAGATTCATGCTCTTGTCGACGCCCAAGGCAGGCCGATCAAGCTGACGCTCACGGCAGGCCAGATGAGTGACATCGCCTCCGCAGCGGACTTGATCGAGGAATTGCCAGAGGGTGCCATGCTACTCGCCGACAAGGGCTATGATGCCAACGCCTTGCGGAACGCTGTCACCGAGCGAAAGGCATGGGCCAACATCCCGCCCAAGGCCAACCGCAAGGAACCGATCTGCTTCAGCCCATTCCTCTATAAGGCGCGCAACCTTGTCGAACGGTTCTTCAACAAGGCCAAGCAGTTCCGGCGCATCGCAACTCGCTACGACAAGCTAGCCGAAAACTACCTTGCCGCCCTAAAACTCGTCTCAGTCCGCATCTGGCTACGCGGTAATGAGTCTACGGCCTAGCACTACTTTGGCAGTTTAGGTTTGAGGGCGTGTGCGAGCAGCTTCTCACAGTGAGGACATCTGCGGGGTGGCGACCGCGTGAAGAGGTCGAGAATGGC
>NZ_JBWKME010000006.1:0-3474 GCF_056431085.1 Mesorhizobium waitakense
GCGCTTCAGATCTTGTCGTCGTTTATCAGCGGGTTTCGACCGTCTTCGACAGCGACTGCTCGCAAGCTGGCGCCGTGCCGATAGGCCAGGCAAGAACAGTGCGCCGCGGGCTCCGCTCATACACCCTCAACCAGATGGCATTGTTGTGCCGATACGAGATCCTGCGACCGGGCCATGTGATCTCGCCGGTAGTCGCCGCTGCCCTCTGCATGAATCCGCGAAGCATGCTGACGATCAATCAGGCGAGGAAGGTCGATGCCTTGAAGCAGGGATCACATGCCTTTGTCCTGATGCGCAGCCTTGCCATGCGATTTCGCGGCATCCTTCGGAGCCGTGAATCGAGCAAGCTCGACATGTGGATTGACGAAGCGGTCAACTCAGGGCTCTCCTCGATCGTCCGGTTCGCGCGGGTCCGGCGCCGAGACATCGCCGCCGTCCGCAACGCCGTCGAATTACCCTGGAGCAATGGCCAGGCGGAAGGCCAGATCAACCGCCTGAAGACGATCAAACGTGCGATGTATGGCAGAGCTGGCCCGGAGCTCCTGAGAGCACGCATGCTGCCGCTCAACAATTCTTATCACCACACAAAGTGAGGAAGACCCCATTTAAGATGCTATGGGGCTGGCGGCGAAGGTGGCACTTTCGGCGCTTCCAACCAACCCGATGGAGAGCCCCATGCCGCAATCAAACGATCTGAGCCGGTNNACCACCTGAAGAAGCTGGCGCCCGATGAGGATGGGTTGCTGCGGCTCCTGCATCGCTGGCGCGAGGAAGCGGCCCAGGCGGAGCGCGAGATCGAACGCATCGTTGTCGCCTTCGAGGCGGGGCGTGACGGTTTTTGGCTGGCGCGCTGGCTCAGGTCGCGCGGCATCGAAGCCTATGTCATGCATCCATCGAGCGTCGCCGTGTCACGTGAGCACCGGCGTGCGAAGACTGATCGCCTCGACACGGAGTTGCTGATGCGCGCCTTCCTCGGCTGGCTGCGCGGAGAAAAGCGCCACTGCAGCATGGCGGCTATTCCGACCATCGAAGAGGAAGACGCCAAGCGGCCGAACCGCGAGCGGGAAAAGCTGGTCTGCGATCGCACGCGCATCGTCAACCGCATGAAGGCGGCGCTCGCGCGCCTGGGAATTCGTGGGTTCAATCCGACGTTGCGCAAGGCGGAGGAGAAGCTTGCTGCGTTGCGCACGGCGGAAGGCTCCCCTCTCCCTGAAAATACCCAGGCTGAGTTTCGCCGCGACATGGCCCGGCTGCGTCTGGTGCGCGAACAGATCAAGGCCATCGAGCAGGAACGCCTGCGCAAGCTGGAGACGGCCTCGGCCGTCGAGAAGGGACCTCACGCGATGGTTCGCCTGATCTCGAGCGTCATCGGCGTCGGCGTCGAAACCGCGGATATGCTCGTCAACGAGATTCTGTCACGCCGTCTCCGGGATCGAAAGGCGGTCGCCCGCTATGCCGGCCTCACCGGCTCTCCGGATGAGAGCGGCGCGCGACGGCGCGAGAGAGGCCTCGCAAGAGCCGGCAATGCCCGGGTACGGCGCGGGATGATCCAACTGGCCTGGCGCTTTCTCCGGTTCCAGAAGGATAGCGCTTTGGCGCAGTGGTTTCGGAAGCGCACCGAGGATGGTCGGGGCGGCACGCGCAAGACCATGATCGTGGCCGTCGCGCGGCGCCTGCTCATCGCGCTCTGGCGCATGGCCACCATGGGCGAGATCCCGCAGGGCGTCGCAGTGCGGTCCGCTGGATAACGAAGAAGAGGATCAAGCTATCGGGGCCTGACGCGCCAACAGCGCCAGACTCCCAACGATCCGAGGCGGTGGCGAACCGGCACTGCACATGGGCTTTGCACCGTAATTAAGAATGGTCCCGCCGCCCCGGAGCCTTGCTCGCGATGCGCATTACTGCATCATGGCTGGGTCAAAGCACCCGCCGCATACAAGTACGCGAGAGCATTGTCTCGCCACGCGCAGGCTCCCTCGGTATCGACGTCCGCGATCGATAAGCCAGCGGCGGCTGCTTCTGTCGCGGATGGAGCAGCTGCCCTAAACGCAAACGAGGCCCAATGAATGGACGCAAAAAAGACCGTTGACAAAAACATCCCCATACAAGTGAAGTACGACAGAGCCGCGGATCATCGTCCCTTGAGCGACCAGCGCGCCGGTGCGGTCAAGGCAGGTTGGCGCCTGTTTCTCGGATGGCATCATAGCGCCGCCAGCCGAATGGGCCCTTGACCACATCCGTTCACCTTCGTTACTCGTCTTTGTCGCCGGCCTGGCAGCGGTCGCTCATTTGGCGCGCAGCCCAAGGATATCTCGCGCTTCCTTAGGTGTCGCCGGCTCATGCCCGAGAATATCGATTAGCTGCCGAGCGCGCTCCACAAGCTGTCCGTTGGTAGCGAAAACGCCTCGTCGTAGATATAGATTGTCTTCAAGGCCTACGCGGATGTTACCTCCAAGCAAGACGGACTGTGCTGCGATAGGATACTGGTTTCGCCCCGTCCCGAGAGCGCCCCAATGAGCCCGCTCCGGCAATAAGCCTCTCATGTAAGCAACTGTGTCAGGCGTCGCCGGTGCATTCCACTTCACGCCTAGGACAAATTGAAAGATCGGGTCTTCGGTGATTAAGCCTTCAGCGATTAACTGATGCGCAAAGCCGATATCGCCACCTTCAAATACTTCAATTTCTGGCTTGACGCCGAGCTCCTTGAAGCGCTTCGCTATCGCCCGCAGCGTGCGCGGCGTATTTAGGTAAACGTACTCATCTTCGCCGTCGCCCTGATTTGATGTCGTGACATCGAGAGACGCAATGTCCGGCCGACACTCTTCAATATGCGCATATCTAATTTCGGGTGGCGCCATCGTCGTGCCAACTGCGGCGCGCGATTCATCTTCAGGGTCGGGCACAAACCGCGCATTTCCGCCGCAGGTGAGGTTTAAAATGACATCGTCTGACGACTGGCGAATCCTATCAGAAACTTCCTTGAACAGATCAACATCGTAAGAGGCTGCGCCGGTTGCGGGATCTCGCACATGAACATGAACTATCGCTGCGCCAGCGCGTGCGGCTTCAATGGCTGAGTCGGCGATTTCCTTGGGGGTAATCGGAAAACTTGGGTGATCGCGATTGTATTTTGATCCGCCCGTGACCGCGCAGGTGATTACGATCTTGCGAGTGCCGAATGGCGTGATTGGCATAAAACTAGCCCCTGTGCTGCTGACGCCCGACAGTAAGACCGATTTCTGAAACAGCGCCACCGCTGTTGAGTTATGACATTCAACTAGTCGTTATGCTGGCGAGGGGCATGAGAAGATTAATAGATTAGAGTCGGACTCGAAAAGGCTTCAACAATATCCGTATCTTGCAAGCCGTCTTGTAAGTGTCTGCTCCAAAAAGAAGTGAGTGATTTCAGCGGGTTGTGATTCTGTCGGATTGCTGAGATTCGACGGAGATCATGATGCCCTGGACCGAAACCAC
>NZ_JBWKME010000007.1:0-11774 GCF_056431085.1 Mesorhizobium waitakense
CTTGAATCACGATCAAGCCCGAAGTGGAATCCTGAATATCAACAACCCCTAGCGCGACAGGAAGGCCGCCACCGGCGCCGTGCGCAGCACTGTGCGCGTCACGCCGCCGAACAGAAGCTGGCGCAGCCACGAATGGCTATAGGCGCCGAGCACCAGCAGATCGGCGCCGGTCTCCGCGATTCTGGTCTGGATGATGTCGTCGATCGAATTGCCGCCCGACCTCTGCACCGAAACGCTGACGGTGGCGCCATGGCGCGACAGCGCGGACGCGATTTCGGCGCCGGCGGCTTCCGGGCTCTCGTCGAGCGAGTCGGGTGGATCGATGACCAATATATCGGTTCTCTCGGCTTCGATGATGAACGGCAGCGCATCGAAGGCGGCGCGGGCGGCTTCCTTGCTGCCGTTCCAGGCGAGCAGCACATGCTTGAAGGTGGTGACCAGCGGGCCGGCATGCGGCACCACCAGCACCGGCCGTCCGGCATCATAGACCAATGTATCGACATCCGCGCTCGGGTCGCCGCCCGTCTCGCGCTGCGCGGCGATGATCAGATCGGCGGCACGCACGCTGGAAATGCCGGTCAGCGCGCTGTCGCCCGAAAAGCTCTCCAGGCTTCGCCACTCGAAGGAAAGTCCGGAGTTCTCGATATGCCTGAGAAAAATGGCCTGCAGCTTCTCGGCCCGCTCCCGGTTCATGTCGGCCGAAACCTGCAGGAACTCGGTGTCCGGAAAGCCGGTGGCCGAGGTGTAGGGCACCGGAAGCGTTTCGGCGTGGATACCGGTCAGATGGCTCTGGAACCGGTTGGCGAGCGGAACGGCGCAGTCCAGCACGCGCTCGGCGTCCTGTTCGTTTTGCAGAATGGCGACGATGGTCTTGAATCGCATGGTAATCCCCAGTTTACAAGCGATAGAATTGCGGCCGATCGAACTCGCCAGAAGGAAACGTCGCAGCGTCATGCTTGGTTCCGGTCTGGACCAGATCAGCCCGGATTGCTGGCGAACCCGGCCACCATTGCCTCGACATCGGCACGCGCTGCGTCAAGCGCTTCCTGGCTGCGGGCGCGCACGACCAGTTCGGTCCAGAATTTGCCATCGCCATATTTCGGATAGGAGCCGATGATCGTGTCCGGATGCGCTTTCTGGATGTCACCCAGCGGTCCACCGATGAGGCCTTCGCCGAAGGGACAGTGCACGCTTGCCGACAGCATCCGGGTGCCGGCCTTCAGCGTCGGCACGACATTGTCGAGCATCGCCTGGAAGATCGACGGGACGCCAGCCATGACATGGACGTTGCCGACGCGGAAGCCGGGCGCAACGGACACCGGGTTGTCGATGAGATCGGCGCCGCGCGGCATCCGCGCCATGCGTTTGCGGGCCTCGGTGTATTCGATGCCGCGCGCGGCATAGCTTGCCTCGAGCATGGCATAGGCCTTGGCATCGTATTCGCAAGGCACGCCGAAGGCCTTGGATATCGAATCGGCCGTGATGTCGTCATGCGTCGGGCCAATGCCGCCGGTGGTGAACACATAGGTGTAGCGTGCGCGCACGGCATTCACCGCCGCGACGATCTCGTCTTCCTCGTCCGGAACGATGCGCACTTCCTTCAGGTCGATGCCGATCGCCGTCATGATATCGGCGAGATGGCCGATGTTCTTGTCCTTGGTGCGGCCGGACAGGATCTCGTCACCGATGACGAGCATGGCGGCGGTTACGATTTCGGGCATGGAAGGCTCCGGCAAGACGAGTCGCCTCAGATAGCGCGGCGCGGCAGCAGCCGCAATGCCGGCTGGGCGGCGAACAATCTGTATCGATATGCGAGATATCCATCGAACCAGGCCGGTTTCGATGCAAGGTTGCAGCGGCACCGGATGCGGCTAAGCTCAAGCCGGTTCTGGTGCGGTGAACAATGCTCCTGTCGTTTCTGTCATGGCTGCTGGCCGGACTGTTGTTGCTGGCGGTCCTGGGGATCACAAGCCTGGTGCTGGCGACGCTGTGGATCGCGGCCAAGGCCGAAAGGTTGGTGCCGCCGGTCGGAAAATTCATCGAGGTAGATGGCAACCGCATCCACTATGTCGATCAGGGCGAGGGGCTGCCGATCGTCTTCCTGCACGGGCTTGGCGCCCAGCTCCACCATTTCCGCCACACGCTGTTCGGGCGGCTAGGTGCGGGCTACCGGTTGATCGCGCTCGATCGCCCGGGCGCGGGCTATTCGGTGCGGGCGAGCGGGGCGACGGGGCGGCTGCCCGAACAGGCCGCGATCGTGCGACGCTTCATTGAAGCTCTCAGCCTGGAAAAGCCGCTGGTGGTCGGTCATTCCCTGGGTGGTGCCATCGCGCTGACCCTGGCGGTGGAACATCCCGAGGCGATTTCCGGCATCGCTCTCCTGGCGCCATTGACCCATATGGAAGCCGGCGGGCGCGAAAAGTTCGGCTCACTCTATATTCCGTCACGCCTGTGGCGCTGGATCATGAGCTATACGGTGGCGATACCGACAAGCCTCAGATATGCGCGGCCGACAATGGAATTCATCTTCGCGCCGCAGGTCTTGCCCCGCGATTACATGGTCGGAGGCGGCGGCTGGCTCGGGCTCAGGCCGGCCCATTTCTACGCCATGTCATCCGATGTCGTGGCGATTGAGCGCGACCTTGGCCGCATCGAGAAGCGCTACGGCGAGATCGCCATGCCGGCCGGCATTCTCTTCGGTGATGCCGATCGCGTCACCACCTTTCACACCCAGGGTGCGCCGATGAGGTCAAGGATCGAGGGGCTCGATTTCGAATTGGTCGAGGGCATGGGGCACATGCCGCAATTCGTCGCGCCGGAGCGGATCGTCGCCTTCATCGAGCGCGTCGCCAATCGAGCCTTCGCCGGTCGGGCATCACCGCTGGCTCACGACAATTTCACTGAACCATCAGGCTGATTGCCGGTTTTACCCGTGTCGCACCCAAGGCGGCAAAGACACGGAGTAGTTCAATGGTCACGAAACTTCTGGCAGCATCCGTCCTGACGATTGGTCTTGCCACATCGGCAATGGCACAGTCGTCGGACAGCACCTATTCCAACAATCACGACTGGTGGCCGTTCGGCAATGGAAACCATACAAGCGTCGATACCACCACCACCGGAAGCATCAACGGCGACCACTCAGGATTGAACACCCTGGGCAATACCGGCCCGATCGGCCCTTGTGCCTACGACACCGCCGGTCCCGATGCGAATGCCCAAGGGAAGGTGAACGATCAGTATTGCGGCAAATAGTCGGAGCACGAGCCCGAAAACCGAGTACTCGGTTTTCGGAAAAGATCTCGCTCAAAAGACAAAACCCGCAGGGCAGCCGCCGGCTGCGGGACGTCTTCTCTCCGGACGTCTGCGGTCGGCGCCGTGCCTGCCCGATTACTGAGACCAGGATACAAGAATTTACTCGGAGACTTCTGTCTGCGGGCGGTCCCGGCCGTCGGCCAGTTCGTCGTGCCATTTGCCTTCGGCGTCCTCGTACTGGATGCCGTCCGTAGCCCCGGCGACCTGTTGCTCGGCCGAAGCGACTTCGGCGGCGCGCAGCGCGTCCTGATGCGTGGGAAATGTCTCCGAGAAGGTCGCACCGACCTTATAGGCCCAGCCGCCGTCATGCTCGACGATCTTGTAAGTCAGCTTCGCCATCAAAACCTCCAGTTGAAAGGTCCGTCTGCTCAATGCAGCCGGCCGTCGGGCAGTCTGTCGTCGGGCACCAGCACTTCCGATTCCTTGGCGGCTTCAATCAGTGCCCGGCGCGCATCTGCTGTCGAACGATAACCTTCCAGCACTTTGAGGCAAGTGTCGAGGGCATCACGATGGCGCGGACCGCGATTGAGCGGCCAAACGGTCATCAGGCACTCCGCCGCTTCCTGGGCACTGCGGATATGGCGATATTTGCCGACGTGGCCAAGTTCGACGACGACCGGCACTTCAAAAGGTTTGTTGTCCATCATGGCCGCAACGCAAAGCAGCCAATTTGGTTGCAACCATGTCCTTGAGCCTGCGCCCAAAAGTCGCGTCGCGTTTGCGACGCGCTTTAGGGACTTTGTTTGATGCATGTCGTTATCCCAAACCGGATCCCCTTTTGGGTGACATGCACTGCGTCTCAGTAGCCGCAATCGTTGCGCAACCAGCGTGCATTTGCCCAGCCGGTCCTGCCGCCGATCTCGACCTGATACCAGTTGCCGCGGCGGTCGAAGATCTCGGTGTGATCGCCATTGAACAGCTGGCCGATCATCCGCGACGACGAGTTCGGCCGTGTCCGCACGGCAAGAAAGCCGCTGCCGGTCGCCAGATTGTAGCGGCCGGACAGGCCGTGCACCGTGCCCTCGCAATATTGCGCGCTGGCCGGTGTCGACGCGCCGATCCAAAGTCCGGCCACAACTGTCAGTGCTGCAAGAGGCAAGAATGCCCTGAACGACATGATTTCCTCCCAAGCCCGGCCGCGCCCGCCGCAGCCTCACCCAAGGTAACAGTTTGCAAACAGAATTGAAGCCAAGCTGTAGCAAACTGTCCAGAACTGCGGGCCGCGCCGGGATCAGGAGAATCGATCGATCAGCCCGCCGCCTTCATCCAGTGCTGCATCGTCGTGACCGAACGGGCAAGCTGCGGCGCAGGGTGGATTGTCTCGCTGAACGTGGCCGCCGCACGCCATCCCCAGCGCGGATCGGCCAGGAAGGCGCGCGCCAGCGCCACGATGTCGGCGCGGCCCTCGGCGACGATCGCTTCGGCCTGCTTCGGGTCGTCGATCAGGCCAACCGCGCGGGTCGCAATGCCGGCGCCCTTGCGCACGGCTTCCGCCAGATGCACCTGGTAGCCCGGTCCGGTGGGCAGTTTCTGCAACGGCGAGTTGCCGCCGCTCGAGCAGCAGAGATAGGCGACGCCGGCTTCCTTGAGGGCTTTTGCCACTTCGATCGCATCCTCGATGTCGAAGCCGCCATCGACCCAATCCTTTACCGACAGCCGCGCGCCGAGCATCAGATTTGGCGTTGCCTTCCGCACTGCCTTGGCGATCTCGACGGCAAGACGCATGCGGTTTTCCAGCGAGCCGCCCCAGCGGTCCGTGCGCTGGTTGGACAGTGGCGACAGGAACTGGAAGATCAGATAGCCGTGTGCTGCGTGCAGTTCGAGGAAATCGAAGCCGGCGCGTTCGGCACGCCTTGCCGCCTCGGCGAAGCGTTCGATGAGCTGCAGGATTTCTTCATCCTCCAGCGCGCGCGGCACGTTCCAGCCGGTGTCGTAGGCAATGGCCGAGGCCGACACCGTCTGCCAGGGATCCTCGTTTGGCTGCAGCGGTCCGCCGCCCTCCCACGGCTTGCGGTTGGAGGCCTTGCGGCCGGCATGGGCAAGCTGCGAGCCGAACTTCGTGCCGGGAGCGGCGACGCGTCTGGCCGCATCCAGCGTGCGGCGGGCGGCCGCCTCATTGTCTTCGGAATAAAGGCCGAGGCAGCCATGCGTGATACGCCCGCGCCGTTCGACGTCGGTCATCTCGACCATGACCATGCCGGCGCCCGACATGGCAAGGTTCATCCAGTGGTAGAGGTGCCAGTCGCTGGCCGAGCCGTCTTCGGCGGAATATTGGCACATCGGCGCGACGGCGATGCGATTGGGGAAGGTGAGGCCGTCAAGGGTGATTGGCTGAAAAAGCGATGCGGTCATGAGAAGGGCTCCGGGAGGGGTAAACCGCTATCTAGGTAGTGGATCGAAGACGCGCCAGACACGAGAAGGTGACACGCCCTTTTTGGACCGATTGCCTGCATTGCGCAAATGCCAGTTCGCGGCTACGCCTCGACCGGGTAGCATGGAGACCACGATGGAAGATCGCATTCGCATCCGTTCGGAGGAAATCCTCTCGGACGACTGGGCTGTCCTGAAAAAGACCGTCCTCGACTACCGCCGTCGTGACGGACAGTGGGAAACGCAGATCCGCCAGACCTATGATCGCGGCGACGGCGCGGTGATCCTTCCTTACGATCCCTCGCGCTCGACCGTGCTTCTGGTGCGCCAGTTCCGCTATCCCGCTTATGTCACCGGCCATCGCGAGCCGCTGATCGAGGCCTGTGCCGGCCTGTTGGACGAAAACGATCCGGAAACCTGCATCCGCAAGGAGGCCGAGGAAGAGCTGGGCTACCGGCTGCAGAACGTGGAACGGCTGTTTTCACCCTATATGAGCCCGGGCAGCGTCACCGAACGGCTCTGGTTCTTCGTCGCCCGCTATTCGCCTGCCGACCGCATCTCGGCCGGCGGCGGCGCGCCGGAAGAGGGCGAGGACATCGAAGTGCTGGAAATGCCGCTCGATGAGGCACTGGCCGGCATTGCCGAGGGCCGCATCATCGACGCCAAGACCATCATCCTGATCCAGCATCTGAAGCTGAATCCGATTCCTGCTTGATCGATTTCTGGCGCTTGCATCCTGTCGCCAGGCTGGCTCTCGGATCGATGGCCGAATAGGGGCGGTTGGCCGTTGATATTCAGCGTTCGCGCGCCCGGCGTGCCGAGGCTGGGCCGGGGCCGCGCATATAGTGAAGTTCTGGCCGGTAGCGCGGTGCAACGAATTCGCGAAAGGCTGATGCCAACCGAGTGATCAGGGCTAAGCGTGCCATGACCCAATCTCGGTAAGACACTGCGGGACGCTGTTCGTTTCCGAATTTTGGCTGTGCTAGCCACATGACGGCAAAGTCCGTGATGTTGAAGCCGACGCCGATACGGTCTCGCGTGATGGACCGCTTGCACAAAAGACTGAATCGGATTGGATCGCCGTCAGAAATTCCCATGACATCTCGGACGACAAGAGGGCTACCGCCAGGGCCGTGACCAGGAACACTGCGGGAAGGCCGAACAGAAGCTTGCGCGACATCATTGTCCCAACCTCACACGCCGGTGTCGATGTGGAACAGCGTCTTGCGCCCGGCATGTCTGAAACTGTCGGAGCAAGAACCGTGCCACGCCTGCGCCCACGCGCGATTCCGGCCGGACCAATCCTGGCCCACGGCCTCCCAAGCTGACGCAGGTGTCCCGTAATGGGTCACTTGCGCTTGGCACCAGATTTGCAATGTCAGCAATGCCGGGTGTTGGGGCCGGCATTGGGGTGGGTGGGGGCCTCGCCGCTTCGCAAATGGAGCGGCGAGGCTTTTCATTCAGCCATCAGCCTTCATGCGGCTCGACAGCCGATCGGGGTGACGAGAGGCCGCCGAGCCTAACCGGCTTGGGGCTTCTTGTTGGGGCAAGCCGGCTGAAGCCAACCCTAATATTAGCTACCCTGCAACAGAAGCCTGTTCGGACGTTTTCCCCTGCTATTGGCCGCTGTGCTGCAAATCCACAAAGTCGATGTCCAGGCGCTGATCGACAGGCTCGGCCCGATCGCGAGTCGATGCATTGGGAAACTGGTGCGGGACATGTCTGGCGATTTCAGCGAGTGGCGCGGAGCCTGCATTTTCGCCGTTTGGACCATACCGACTTTGCGGTGGAACACGACCCGGGCGGGGCGGCCCAGCGGCCTGGTTGCTAGTTGTGACCGGCAGCTAGGCGGCTGGGCCTGACCGGCGGGGCGGGTTGGGGCGGCGCCGGCTGGCGACGATATATATGCTACTGCTAATATAAGGGGAACACACCCATATGAACGAAGGAAGTAGCAAAAGGTGGAGCACAAACCAGCCGCAACCTAGGCTCAGGACTCATTGATTGATCCAGAAGATGACTGTGGCTGCGATGCAGATGGCAGACATGGTGTGCGCACAGCGGTCATAGCGAGTGTGGATGCGCCGCCAATCCTTGAGCCTGCCGAACATGTTCTCGATCTTGTGGCGCTGTCGATAGAGTGCGGCGTCGTGCGGGATCGGCACCTTTCGGTTGACCTTTGACGGGATGCAGGCGGCGATCTTGCGTTCAGCAAGGGCGGCGCGGAACCAGTCGGCGTCATACCCCCTGTCTGCGAGCAAGGCTTTGGCCCTGGGCAAAGCGTCGATCATGAGGGCAGCGCCTTTGTAGTCGCTCATCTGCCCCTCACTCAGCAGCATCACCAGCGGTCTGCCTTTGCCGTCGCAGACGGCGTGTAGCTTCGAGTTCAGGCCGCCTTTGGTGCGTCCGATACGTCGGGGAACAGCCCCTTTTTGAGCAGGCTTGCTGCCGTCCGGTGGGCTTTCAGGTGGGTCGCATCGATCATCAGTTGGTCGGGTTTCCCGCCCTTCGCCGCGAGCGCCGCGAAAATCTTGTTGAATACGCCCAGCCTGCTCCAGCGAATGAAGCGATTGTAGATCGTTTTGGGTGGGCCATATTGCGCAGGCGCATCGCGCCACCGCAGGCCATTCCTGATCACAAAAATGATGCCGCTGATGATCCGACGATCATCAACACGAGGCACTCCGTGCGACAACGGGAAATACGGCTCGATGCGGCGCATCTGCGCTTCCGACAGCCAGATCAAATCACTCATGACAGCGTCTCCTTGCGCCGCCATTGAATCAACCGATCGCTATCTCCGCAAGCAATTTAATAGGTCCTGAGCCTAGATGATCAGGTCGGGCTATCGGGGAGCAGTAGATCGGCAGCGAAGAACGCGCCGATCACTTTTCGCTGTCTGCAACGTTGTCAGATCTGGACGGTATATGACGCAACGCTAAATCAATCCCATGGTACGCTTTCTGCTGAGCCTCGTTCCGGTCCTATTTTGCAGCACGCTTCAGGCCCAAGCGTGGCAGCCGTTCGGTGTCAGGCAGCTTGGCTTCACATTCGATGTTCCCCCGGGTTTTGTGCTGACGCAGCGGTCCGACCAAGGCGCGGCTTTTCAGGGCGAAAACGATGCCTTCCTCGCAGTGTGGGGCGCCAGACTTGGGAACGCCAGTTTTCGCGCCGAGATCGAGCATCGCATGATTGAGGACGAAAAGACTGGCTGGAAGCTGACCTATCGGCGCGTCACCTGGAGGTGGGCCAGTTACTCCGGTGTCAAGGAGGGCCAGATCCGATATGTCCGCGCAATCGCGGTCTGCAACGACCGAGCCGCGCTCTTCACCATAAATTACAGCAGGTCGGAAAAAATCCCGTACGACCCGGTTGTTGTACAGATGGTGCGATCCCTGAAAGCGGAAGGTTGCTAAGCTGATCCCGCAGGAATCTCGCAGCAAGCGCTCGCCGGGTGGGCCTAGGCAACCGCACTCTCGCATCTGTAGGTCCGCGCACATGGATCTCGGCCTAGGGGTTATCGTTGCGGCCTAGATATTGGTGACGGCTTCGATGGGTTTTCAGGCAGTCTCGATGACCGCTGAAGTCTCGAAGATCTTTGCTTGGTCGTAGGTTCCACATTGGCAACAATCGGCCTTTTCGCGATGAGGTAGTCAGCTCTATTTGTCCGGTAATCTTCTTTATGGGTCGGGGTTGTCATCTCGATCTTCCTCCGGGTGAAGATGAAACGCGGCCGAGCACCTACTCGTTCCGGTGTCAGCCTTTCGGCCAATCTATTCGCCGGACACATCGTACAGTGCACGGGTCAGCTAACAGCTACGCCTCGCAAGACAGTCGCAATGACCACGCGTAGCACGACGAAGGCTGACGTCATCTCGGTCGACGAACTTACCTATAGGGCGTCACGCACAGCCGCCGGTGGAAAATGACCTCAGAATTTTACTGTCCTGCGCTGCAATGGCCGGTATCTCTCGACGAGCCTAACCTTATCGATTTCGACCATCACCAGCGGCCCTAGGTCGATTGACACCGTCTCGTCATCGATCCGAGTGACCTCGCCAGTAAGCTCGATCTAATCTCCTCGCTGCACCTTGGTACGGATCGAATGCGCGACATCATAGCTCCGGATCGATTGCGGGCAATCATAGTTCGGGACTGACACGCTGACGCGCTCATCGTCAATCCGCCTGCGCACCGTGGCCGTGACCGCCACCAGATCTCCAATGCCAGTTACCAGAGTCATGCAGCGTACCGGCCACTCCGGTGGGTTGTGTTCTCGCCGCACGGCGCAATTACGCCTATCACGGTACAAAGCCTTAGCGACGACCAAACGTTTGCCGGCGTGTAGGTGCCAGGCCTGCTGGACGCTGGTTGATCCCAGCACACTCCGGAGCCCGCCCGCCTTCCCACAGGCGGGCTTTTTTATTTTAGACGCAACTAATGTTTTTGCCTGAAGTTACCTCTCCGTCAGCTAATGTCCCTCTGCTGGCGACTTCGGAGCCCGTCACCTTTTACCCAAGGTGGCGGGCTTTTTGTGTGTGCTGGAACGGTTTGTTTTTCGGCTCGTTTTGCGTACGCACCCGGCGGCTTTCTAGGTGCATGAAAGCTATTCCCACAGCTTTCGGGGCCCGCCATTGCTCCTCAGTGGCGGGCTTTTCTTCTTCGCCGGTCCAGTTTCTTGAAGACGCCGAACCAGAACCGGTAGTCTCCCGTAAAACAAAGTGCGCCTCGAAGGCACAGCAAGCCGCAGCGGTCGGCGCTTCAGATCCACGGTCAACGCCGGAATTCTTTACTTGGCCCATTGCGGAACGTGCAGCAGGTCACGCAGGTGGATCGGCAAGCTGGGCGAAGCGCCCAATTCAGCGCAACTCGCCTCCCATCGCCCGAGATACTCGCCGATCGGCACACCGGTGCGGCCGGGCCAGCGGTTGAGTGCGCCGAGCGCCTCGACGCACTGCGGCGCGCGGTCATATTCGGCAAGGATGGTCACAGACATCGCCCGGGCGAACGGATTGAGGGCGGGCATCTCGATCTCGCCGCGATGGTCGGCGAACCACGCCGCGGCGTCGCGCGTCAGCCCCTGGCTGTCGGCGAGCGCGGAATAGCCTCGGATGATATTCTCGCGATACGCGGCAATGGCATCGCCGAAAGCGTTGTCGCCGGCGAACGGCGGGTTCTCCCTCCAGTCCTTCGCCAAGCGCCCCAGGCCGCGCAGCGAGAGTGCTTCAACCATGGCTTCCTCGAGCCACTGGCAGGGCGTTGCCGGCTTGGCATCCGGCTGCCAGCTGTTAGCAAACACGTGGCCGAGCTCGTGGCCGAACTGGTAGGTTAGCTTGGACCAATCGCGCTCCCCGATGTCGACAATGATCCAGGCCATGCTGCTGCCATCCGGATGCAGCCAGACGGCCGGCGTGCCGGACGTGTGCTCGTCGACACGCACGCGCGTCGGCTGGCGGTCGGAGAGCAGGCGGACGCCGTCAAGGCATGCATGCCGCATGCGCTCAACGACCTGATCTGCCGCGCCCTCCAGCATGCGGCCCCAGTCGCCGGCAAGCTCGATGGGAGCGGTGAGGAGGATATTTGAAGTTTCCGCCATCGTCATCGTTTCCTCGTCGCACTTTTGTTGATGCGCAACGCCCGGCCGGCCTCTTTGTTGCAGCGCCGGTTTCCGGTTTTGGAACCATTTTAGCTAAAGCTGATTGAATCGCGTTTTCGTGGGTCAGTTCATGCGTTTGACGTTCATCGAGCCGTTAATGCCGACCCTGGTGGAGAAGCCACCGGAGGGCGACGATTGGATTCACGAGGTCAAGTTCGATGGCTACCGCTCGCAGATAATCAAGGATGGCGACGGCGTCCGCATCTTCACGCGCCGAGGCTTGGACTGGACTGCGAAGTACCGGGACCTGGCCTCGCTCGCGGCCTCGCTCGGCGTCGAGAGCTTCATCATGGATGGCGAAGTCATCGTGCTCAACGATGCCGATATCTCGGACTTAGGTGAACTGCGCAAAGCTATTACGAAACGTCAGCACGATTTGTATTTCGTTGTCTTCGACCTCCTGCACCTCAACGGCCACGATCTGCGCGACATG
>NZ_JBWKME010000008.1:0-4803 GCF_056431085.1 Mesorhizobium waitakense
ATAATTGACCTTGCATCAGGCTTCTCTGCGCTCTCGTTCAGCCGTTGCAACAAAACCACTTCCTTGAACAGATCGACATCGTAAGAGGCGGCGCCGGTCGCGGGATCGCGCGCATGAACATGGACTATCGCTGCGCCAGCGCGTGCGGCTTCAATTGCTGAGTCGGCGATTTCCTTGGGGGTAATCGGAAAACTTGGGTGATCGAGATTGTATTTTGATCCGCCCGTGACCGCACAGGTGATTATGATATTGCGAGTGCCGAATGGTGTTATTGGCATAAAATTAGCCCTGCATTGCTGACGCCCGACAGTAACCGAATGCCTGAACAGCGCCACCGCTGTTGAGTTATGACATTCAACTTGTCGTTATGCTGGCGACGACCATGAGAAGATTAGAGGCCGTTTCGAGAGGGGTTGAGTGGTCGACGTTCGCGTGATTCCAAACGGTTGTCGAAGCCAGTTTGAAGATTGTCATGTGGACCCCGGCCACCCGCGAACAGTACGTCGAGGATGAAGGTCTCGACCTCGCCCAAGAGGCCAGGCTGGTTGGCCTTCTCGGCCAGGCGTCGGTTTTTGCGTCGACGATCTTCTGGGCGGTGCGGGCGTTGCAGGCCACGGCGTCGATGGTGAAGAGGGCCCCGGAAGCCGCTCGTTGTCGGCGAGGCGATCCAGCAGGATCGGATCCGTCTCCTGCTCGCTTCCGCCTTCTGCCACCGTCGCCTGGCGATCACTAGCCGCTCGCGCGTGGCGAAGCGATCACTAGCCGCTGCGCGTGGCGAAGGCGGAGACCAGGTGGAGCGCCGCCCGTCCGCCGCCGCGGTCGAGGGTTCCGCGCGAGGTCTTGCCGTCGAGCGCGACCAGCGCCGGCGCGTCCGGCCTCGCGCCATCGCCCAGGACACGAAGATCTGCGAAGAGATATGCATCCATTCGGTAGCCGTGATGATACGGCAGGAAGCCACGCAGGAAGTCGAGGTTGTCCTCGCCCCATTCGACGATCTCGTCGAAGTCGTCCCACGCGGCGATCGTCCCACCACCAGCAGCAGAACCTCCGGCAACGGATGGGCGACCCGCCACGCCTCCCGATCGTCTTCCATCAGCGCGAAATGATCCAGAAGCACCCGCAGCCGCGGCCTCTCGTTAAGTTCCATTCAACCCTCCATCGTCAGGAGGCTTGAATCAGACTTCGCCCGCTTCGGTAAGGCCCGTTAACCCGAGTTCAGGGCCGTGGCTTGGCACCTACTCTGTTTGACAACGAGCCAAAATCGAATATTTTGTTATAACAACGAACGGAGTTCGAGCGTATGAATGCTCTTGAGCAAATCGCGTGGGCGAAGGAATTCGAGGAAGTCCGGACTCCGCCTGAAATGGCCGGCTTCGGACGCCGCTGGATCCCGCCTTCCAAATTTGCCTCGGGTCATGAAGACTGTTTTCAGATAGAGTTCAGCCTTCTGCTGACGACCAAGCACTTCAGCATGCGCAAAGAATGCCTCGAGAATCATCGGGGCACCGACCGCCTCGTATTCCTCTATCACTTGGACGGACGCCGTACCATTTCCCCGTCCAACGGCGCAGCACTTGAGCTACAGAAGCCCACGTTCGTCGCCTACTTCCATCCCAAAGGTGTCGACGCGATAAGTCAGTGGTCCGCAAGCCAATCGGAGACGGCGCTGGCTCTCGGTTACGACCCGCAGGATCCGCCACGCCTGGTGGCCGAGTTTTCTGAACAGCTAATGGTCCTGCAGAACTTGTTGCACCATCCCGGCGGGCGATTTACCTGGATCGCGCTTCCGCTATGTTCGGAAATGGAGAAGATCGCAAGATCGGTCATATTTCGCAGCATCGGTCAGCATTTTGTGCATCATTATGTCTCCGCAAAGGCCAAGGAGTTACTTTGCATCACTTTAGACAACATAATTTCACTTGGTTGTGTAAAGTCCGACGCCGTCCTAAGCATGGCTGAGAGGTTGGAGCACATCAAGAACATTCTGGATGGCGATTTGCAGAATAAACCTTCGATCTGCAAGCTGGCGGAGGAATTCAATATCCCGAGCCGTGGCTTCAATAAGGCATTCGCGGATCGGTACGGTATAAACGCCCACGATTACCGGACCATGGTGCGCCTATCAAAGGCTGTCGATCTCCTCGTCAACACCACGATGCCGCTGAAGATGATCGCCTACGAAGTCGGCTACGACCATGCTTCCAACTTCTGCCTGGCGTTCAAGAAGCACTACGGCTACACGCCCAAGGAAATTAGATGCGGTGGTCTATTGCAGCATGCTGCCGAGTGATCGATTTATCGGATGGTGCCGTCATAATAGCGAACAATTGGTGCAGGTTCGTTGGCACCCGCGCTACCCACTGCATAATCAAACACCGCCGCAAATAACGATTCCGAATTTTCCTGACCCTTCTCCGTGTGATGTATTAGGGACCACACACGCGTGAGCATTCTCGTGCGGCTTGGAAACACTGGTGATATGGAACCGTCTATGATGCAGCATTCCGCTGAACTAAGGTTTGTGATCGACGACGCCGTTGCGCATGAGCAGTGCGTCTATGAACACACTCAACCCCGCGTGGCGACGTGAAGAGCCGCCCATGCCCGAACAACACTCCCAGCCGATTGCTACATCTTGATCTGCAACGGCTATTTGATCACTTTGGACGCCCAGCGTTCCGTCCATGCCTGCGATGCTGCGATTAGCGGTAACGCAAACGTGGCGGCCGGCCGCGATGACGATATCCTAGCGCGTTCAGGCCCCGCCGGGTTATCGACGCCAAAAAGCGGGCGATACATAGGTGAACGAAGGTCGTGATACTGTCCCTAAGGATGGTGCGCACCCTTACTGGAACGGCTAAGGTAGGCAGTAGCGACGCGCCTACCAGCCGGTCAGGGCCAGGACATTGAACGATTTGGGCGACCACTCGCAGACAACGACTCTGTCCGCCAGAGTATACGGCATTGTGCGTGGAAACCTCAGAAGTGGCGTGTATAAGCCCGGCGAGAAGATCACCCATCGCGCCATAGCCTCTCAACTGGGGGTCAGTGTTACGCCTGTCCGAGAGGCGATCACGCGCCTTGTGTCCGAGGAAAGCCTATCAATGGGAGGCTTAAAGACCATTAGAGCTCCAAGCCTGGGGCGGTCAGATTTAGAGGAGATCACAAAGATCCGCGTCAACCTTGAGGGATGGGCAGCGGAACTTGCGGCGGTAAACGCTTCGTCGACCTTTATCCGCGAGTTGGAGCAGCATCATGCGGTCTATTGCACGCATCGGAGATCTCACGACTCCAAGGCAAAGATGGCCGCAAACGCCAAGTTCCACTTCGCACTGTATGCTCAGTCGAAAGCGCCCAGGCTTCTGGCGATTATCGACAACCTTTGGGTGACAATCGGTCCCACACTGGGCCTGCTTGCAAATCGGGGGTTCGAAGACAACGACGGCGAAAGATTTCACGACGCCGCAATCGCTGCACTGAAGGCAAGGAATGCTGCCGCCGTCCAGGCCGCGATAGTCAATGATATACTCACCGCTCGTTTGAAGATCCTGCAAATCTTAAAGCCTGAATAAGGTGGCCGGCCGATCTATTCGCCCACTGTTTGAAAGGCATCGCAACCAATCACCGTCCGCGCTAGGGTGCGAGGATTCCTGCTCCGTGAGGCTGGTGACCGAGCTTTCAGCTCAGGTCATGTACTTTAGGAGACCAAGGACTTCTTGTTCGAGACAGCGGTCATCCGGCAGAAGAATCAGCGTGCGCTTTTCTAGGCGGTGCTTGCCAAGGAAAATCATGCGTCCGGGCAGCAGATGGCATCTACGTAGGGCTGGCCTTCATATTGGAAGGTGTGCCGAATCGTTTCAACCATGCCTACCAGCACGATGGGCGGCCACGTCAGTATCACCGGCTCTTACTTGATGGAGGCCGCCCACAAAACGTCCAAGCTCCTTATCCACGGACCGCATCAAGGAAACACGAGCCAACGATACTGGTTGTAACCGAATTGATGGAACCGGACCAACTCTGGGATCGACCCTCACAAGCGCACAAAGGCGCTCAAAGCCATACGGGCACCGCGCCTGGTCTTCGAAGCGCGGCAGAGCCGGACAAACGGGAGAAGTGTTGATGTCTACAACATCTCAATCAGTCTACAATCTCGGTTCCAGCCAGCCCAAGATTGCCGTTAGTGCGTGGATTGCGCCTTCCGCCACTATCGTGGGTGCGGTGACCATCGGGCCGCAGTCCGGTGTCTGGTTCAACTGCGTGCTGCGTGGCGATGACAATACGATCCAGATCGGGGCGCGAAGCAACATCCAGGACGGGTCGGTTATTCACATCGACCCCGGTGAATTCGATGTCATCATCGGTGATGATGTTACCGTTGGGCATTCCTGCCTGATCCATGGTTGCCACTTGGAAGACCGCGCTTTCGTCGGGATGGCCTCGACCGTCATGAACGGCTGCATCATCGAGCCGGATGGTGTTCTCGGGGCACGCAGTCTCCTGACATCGGGCAGGCGAGTTAAGTCGGGAGAGTTGTGGACGGGATCACCGGCTAAGTTCGTCCGGATACTGTCCGAAGAGGAGATTCTAAATTTCCGAAAAACTGCACAGAGCTACGTGCGCAAAGGTGAGCGTTTCCGCGCCGAATTGAGTGGAATAACGGTCAACGCTGTCGAGTGGGGAGAAACAGCTATGTCGACTAGGGCTCGTTGAGAATCAGCGTGAATTGATGACTGTGGCGCATGCGTAGATCGTATCCATCCGAGCAGGGCCGCGGGATTTTGGGCGCCGCGCGTGGTAGCG
>NZ_JBWKME010000009.1:0-76615 GCF_056431085.1 Mesorhizobium waitakense
CTTGAATCACGATCAAGCCCGAAGTGGAATCCTGAATATCAACAACCCCTAGGCAAAATACTCCTGCAGCGGCCTCACCTCCAGGCTCCCCGCCTTCAGCGCTGCGATCGCCTCGGCCACAGCTGCCGCACCCGACAGCGTCGTGTAGTACGGCACTTTCTGCATCAGCGTCGCCCTGCGCAGCGACTTCGAGTCCGACACCGCCTTCTGGCCATCAGTCGTGTTGAAGACGATCTGGACCTGGCGGTTGCGGATGGCGTCTTCGATGTGGGGGCGGCCTTCCAGGACCTTGTTGATCTTCTCGGCGACGACGCCGTTTTCGGCGAGGAAGCGGGCCGTGCCCGATGTTGCCATCACCTTGAAGCCGAGGCCGGCGAGGCGCTTGACCGCCGGCAATATGCCTTTCTTGTCCTCGTCGCGCACCGAGACGAACAGGGTGCCGGAGCGCGGCAAGTCGACGCCGGCGCCCAGCTGGCTCTTGGCGAAGGCCAGCGCAAAATCGCGATCGAGGCCCATGACCTCGCCGGTCGAGCGCATTTCCGGCCCGAGCAATATGTCGACGCCGGGGAAGCGGGCGAAGGGGAACACCGCTTCCTTGACCGCGATGTGGCCGGGGTTCCTGGGGTCGGGCATGGCGCCGTAATGGGCGAAGGCGTCCTCAAGCGTCTCGCCGGCCATGATGCGGGCGGCGATCTTGGCAATCGGCCGCCCGATGGTCTTGGCGACGAAGGGCACGGTGCGTGACGCGCGCGGGTTAACCTCCAGCACATAGACCGTGCCGTCCTTGATCGCATACTGCACGTTCATCAGGCCGCCGACATTGAGCGCGCGGGCAAGTGCGGCCGTCTGGCGCTCCAGCTCATCCACCAGCTCCGAAGGCAGTGAGTGCGCCGGCAGCGAGCAGGCACTGTCGCCCGAATGGATGCCGGCCTCCTCGATGTGCTCCAATATGCCGGATACGAAGGTCGCCTTGCCGTCGCAGAGGCAATCGACATCGACCTCGATGGCGCCACTGAGATAGGTGTCGAACAGCAGCGGGTTCTTGCCCAGCAGGGTGTTGATCTGGCCGGTCTTGTCGTTGGGGTATTTCTGCTTGATGTCCTCCGGCACCAGGCCGGGCACGGTGTCGAGCAGGTAGGATTGCAGCATGCCCTCGTCATGGATGATCTGCATGGCGCGGCCGCCGAGCACATAGGACGGGCGCACCACCAGCGGGAAGCCGAGCTCGCCGGCGACGAGGCGGGCTTGCTCGACCGAATAGGCGATGCCGTTCTTCGGCTGGCTGAGGTTCAGTTTGTGCAGCAGCTTCTGGAAGCGGTCGCGGTCCTCGGCCAGATCGATCATGTCGGGCGAGGTGCCGAGGATCGGGATGCCGGCCTTTTCCAGCGCGTCGGCGAGCTTCAGCGGCGTCTGGCCGCCGAACTGGACGATGACGCCGACCAGTTCGCCCGAGGCCTGTTCGGCGCGCAGGATCTCCAGCACGTCCTCGGCCGTCAGCGGCTCGAAATAGAGCCGGTCCGAGGTGTCGTAGTCCGTCGACACGGTCTCCGGGTTGCAGTTGATCATGATCGCCTCGAAGCCGGCGTCGCGCAACGCAAAGGCGGCATGGCAGCAGCAATAGTCGAACTCGATGCCCTGGCCGATGCGGTTGGGCCCGCCGCCGAGGATGACGACCTTCTTGCGCGACGACACTTGCGCCTCGTTGGCGAGCGCGCCGGCGAACGGCACTTCATAGGTCGAGTACATGTAGGCGGTGGGCGAGGCGAACTCGGCCGCACAGGTGTCGATGCGCTTGTAGACGGGATGAACGTCGAGCTTTTCGCGGACCTTCGCGATCACTTCGATGTCGGTCCTGGTCAGCGATGCCAGCCGTGCGTCGGAAAACCCCATCGCCTTCAGCATGCGCAGATTGACGGCGTCCCCGGGGATGCCGTGCTCGCGGATGCGGGCTTCCATGGCGACGATGCCGGCGATCTGCTCGAGGAACCACGGGTCGATCTTGCACATGGCGTGCACGTCTTCCAGCGAGGTGCCCATGCGGATCGCCTGCGCCACCATGCGCAGCCGGTCGGGCGTCGGCGTGCCCAAGGCGGCGCGAATGGCGTTACGGTCGTCGGCATGGTTGGCGATCGCGGTCCCGTGGCCGAGGCCGGGAATCTCGATCTCGTCGAGGCCGGTGAGGCCGGTTTCGAGACCACGCAGCGCCTTCTGCAGCGATTCCTGGAAGGTGCGGCCGATGGCCATCACTTCGCCGACCGACTTCATGGCGGTGGTCAGCACCGGCTCGGCGCCGGGGAATTTCTCGAAGGCAAAGCGCGGGATTTTTGTCACGACGTAATCGATCGACGGCTCGAACGAGGCCGGCGTGGCGCCGCCGGTGATGTCGTTCTCCAACTCGTCCAGCGTGTAACCAACGGCGAGCTTCGCCGCGATCTTGGCGATCGGGAAACCGGTCGCCTTGGAAGCCAAGGCGGACGAGCGCGAGACGCGCGGGTTCATCTCGATGACGACCAGGCGGCCATCGGCCGGGTTGACGGCGAACTGCACGTTGGAGCCGCCGGTCTCGACGCCGATCTCGCGCAGCACCGCGATCGAGGCGTTGCGCATCATCTGGTATTCTTTGTCGGTCAGCGTCAGGGCAGGGGCGACGGTGATGCTGTCGCCGGTGTGCACGCCCATCGGGTCGATGTTCTCGATCGAGCAGACGATGATGCAATTGTCCGCCTTGTCGCGGACGACCTCCATCTCGTACTCCTTCCAGCCGAGCACGCTCTCCTCGATCAGCACTTCGGTGGTCGGCGAGGCGTCGAGGCCGGACTGGACGATCTCGTAGAATTCGGCGCGGTTGTAGGCGATGCCGCCGCCGGTGCCGCCCATGGTGAAGGACGGGCGGATGATGGCCGGCAGGCCGACATGGTCGAGCGCTTGGGCTGCGATCGCCATGCCATGGCTGATGTAGCGCTGCTTGCGGTCGCCTTCGCCTAGGTTCCAGCGGGTTTCCAACGCGTCGAGCGCGGCGTCGAGATCGGCCGGGGCCTCGGCCTTGACGGCGGCGCGCTCGGCCTCGTGCGTCTTGCGGTCAGTGTTCTTGACGTCGGTGGCGTTGGCCAGCATCGACTTCGGCGTTTCGAGCCCGATCTTCTTCATCGCCTCGCGAAACAGCGCGCGGTCCTCGGCCTTGTCGATGGCCGTGGCGTCGGCGCCGATCATCTCGACATTGTAGCGGTCGAGCACGCCCATGCGGCGCAGCGACAAAGCGGTGTTGAGCGCGGTCTGGCCGCCCATGGTCGGCAGCAGCGCGTCGGGCCGCTCCTTGGCGATGATCTTGGCGACGACTTCCGGCGTGATCGGCTCGATATAGGTGGCGTCGGCCAGTTCCGGGTCGGTCATGATGGTGGCCGGGTTGGAATTGACCAGGATGACGCGAAAGCCCTCTTCCTTCAGCGCCTTGCAGGCCTGGGTGCCGGAATAATCGAACTCGCAGGCCTGGCCGATGACGATGGGGCCGGCCCCGATGATCAGGATCGACTTGATGTCAGTGCGTCTTGGCATGGGCGATAAGTTCCGTTCGGCGGGCGGCTTGCACAAAAAACCGGGACGGGAAGACCCGGCCGGTTGTGCTCGCGATTCTGGTATCAGGCTAGGAGGGCCTTATAGGGAAGAGTTTTGCCCGATGTAACCCCGAAAATGAGGGGAGTAGGGGAGTAGGGGAGTAGGGGAGTAGGGGAGTAGGGGAGTAGGTAGAGTTTCGAGCGCGCTGCAAACATACTGCCTTACTGCCCTACTCCCTTATTCCCCTGGGAACCTAATTCCCCAGCGCCAGCTGGTCCGTGATCTCGAAGCGTTCGGAGACGCCGATGCGGATCATGTTTAGGCTGCCTTCACGGGTGAAGCGGAAGTCGTCGGGCGCGTCCGAGCCGGCCGGTTTGCCGGCGACGAAGGAGATGACGCGCGTGCCGCCGTCGGGCCAGGTGACGGTGACGTCGGCCTTGTCCGTGCCGGCGCGCACGACGCTGACCGCGCAGCGCGTCATCGGCTCGCCGACATAGCGGGCGCAGGGAATTTCTTTGGTGGCGTGGTCAGATGGCGGCTCCAGCCGCGCGACGGTTTGTGAGTCAGGCGGCGGGGCAATGGATGCCGCGGCCGGCGGCTCTTCGATCTCGCCGGTCGTCGGGTTTTCCTGCACCGCGAAGGCCAGGCCGTAGGCATCCCGCATGGCCGTTTGGCCGATTTCGACGGCTGATTTCTGCGTGCTTTCGGCGCCAGCCTCCGGACCCGCGCCACCCAGACGCGCCGCCAGGTCGGGCGGCGGTGCGATCGGCGGCTGTGGCTTGGCGGGGTCGCCGGTTTGTGGTTTGTCCGGCGCCGATGCCTGATCGGGCTGATTGCCAGTGGAGGCGACCATCGGTGCGTCGGCCGGTCTTGCCTGGCCTTCGACATAGGGTGCCGGATTGAGGGGGATGAGGTAGCGCGCCGGCGCCCATCCGCTCAGCTTGTCCTTGCCGGTGCTCTCGACCTTGCACCATTTGTTGCCGTTGATGTCGTTGCAGCCGAGATTGGTGACGCTGGCGCCTCCGGCCAGACGCGCTTCGACCTTGGCGACCGGCGACGCTGCGGTGCGGATATTGAGAAGGTCATCCGGCGCCAGGCCGGTGACGATGGAGATGACGAGATCCGGCGATTCTTCGGCCATGGCGGGGCTGACAGCGGCCCAGGCCGCCATCAGAAGCGGAGCGGCAATCAGCGCATGCAGGGTTGTTCGGAGCGTAACTGTGCGCCTCATCATTCGGCCGTGCGCTGATACTCAAAGACACCGTGCACGCTACGGATCGAGCCCGTCGCATGCCCGGCCGGTTTTATAAGCGACGGCGCGCCGCCATGTAAGCCTGAAAATTTGACCTTGGTGGCATGAACGCAAGGGCGTTCCAGCCTCGGCATAAACGCAAGCGCATTTAGCCGGGCGGCATAAACGCAGTTGCGTTTAGCCTGGCATGAACCCCGTCCTGAGCGCGTGGGCCCATTCCGGGCGTCCCGCCTGTTCGGCCTGTCTGGCCGCCGCCTCGTGGTCGTAGTCGACGGCGATGGCCTCGAAGCGGTCGAGCTTGCCGGCGCTGCCCAAGGTGACGATGCCGTAGCGCGCATGCGGCGAGCCCTGCTCCGAGACATGCGCCGGCGGCGTCGCATCGTCATAGGCGGGGCAGCCGATGCTGCCGGGATTGAAGACGACCGGACCATCGGGAATGCGGATCAGCTCGGCCCGATGGCTGTGGCCGCACAGCGCGATGCGGCAGGCCGGGTCAAGCGCCTTCAGCCGGCGCCGGATCGCCGCAATGGCGCGCGCACCAGCTGGCCATCGGTGATCGCATCGAGCAGATATTTCTCGTCATGGTCGGGACGGGCGTGGAAGGCGATGATGCCGGGCGCGATCTCCAGCGTCAGCGGCTGCGCGAACAGCGCCTCGCGTTGCGCCTGCGTCAGCCGCTCCTGCGCAAAGGCGTCGGAAGGCCACATCTCGTCACTGGCCGGATCGGCGGCGACGCGGCGGTCGTGGTTTCCGCGCACCGTCGGCAGGTTGAGCGCCTCCAGCCGCGCAAATGTCTCGCGCGGCCACAGCGGGCCGGAAACGCTGTCGCCGAGATTGACGGTCAGGTCGGCGCCGCCGCGCCGCCTCAGATCGTCAAGCACGGCGTCCAGCGCCAGCACATTGCCATGGATATCGGCGAGGACGGCGATGCGCATCTTGGGTGGCTCCGATGGGCAAGGGCGGACCTGGCTGGACTTGGGTTCCTCGCCCCCACGGAAGTGGGGGAGAGGTGGCTCGGCGAAGCTGAGACGGAGAGGGGGCTCTTGGCGCTCCCCAATCGTTCAAAGAGGTGATTTTCCTTCAAACGTGCCGCCCACGAAAAGGCCCCCTCTCCGACCGCTTCGCGGCCACCTCTCCCCCGCTTTGGCGGGGGCGAGGAACCTCAGGCGGAAACTTCAAGATCGTGGCCGCCGACCGCGGGCAGTGCGGGATCGTCTCCGGCGGCGGCGATGACGCTGTCGAGCAGGCCGGGGAAGCGGGCGTCGAGGTCGGCGCGGCGCAGCGTGATCATGCGGTTGGTGCCGACCACTTCGGCGCGGGTGACGCCGGCCTCGCGCAGTTTGGCGAGGTGGTAGCTGAGATTGGTCTTGGAGCCGAGGTCGAGGAACTGGCTGCAGTTCAGCGCCACGCCTTCCTTGCTGGCGAGATAGCGCACGATGGCGAGCCGCGTCGGGTCACCGAGCACGCCGAGCACGATCGGCAGGCTGATCTGGTCGGTATTGGGGTGTGGCAAGGTCATGGCTGGAACCTAAGCGCAGTTCGGGCCGATTTCAACGCATCCGTCCGGCCGTGACCAGGCACACTGTTTCTCCGTTTCATGATCCGCGTTGACCGACTGTGCTGACACAGGGCTGTCAGCAGGGTTCAGCTATTTTCCCCTGGCTTCATTGACATCATGCCCTGTTATGTCCAATTGTTCAATAACTTTTGAACTAAGGACATCGCCCCATGGACAAGCGCCTCTTCTGGCTTGCGCTCGGATCGTTCACGATCTCGACCGAAGGCTTCGTCATCTCCAGCCTTCTGCCGGACATCGCTGTGGACGCCGGCATCTCCATTCCGCTGGCCGGCACGCTGATCACCGCCTTCGCGCTCGCCTATGCGGTCGGCACGCCGATCCTGGCGACGCTGACCGGCGAATGGGACCGGCGCCGCGTCATCCTGTGGACGCTGGTGTTCTTCGTCATCGGCAACATTGCCGCCGCCTTGAGTTCCTCCTTCGAACTTCTGCTGATCGCGCGCGTCATCATGGCGCTGTCGTCGGGCCTGTTCGCGGCGACCGCGCAGGGCACCGCGGTGGCGCTGGTCGATGACCACCACCGGGCCCGCGCCATTGCCGTCGTCGTCGGCGGCACCACGGTGGCCGTCGCCGTCGGTGCGCCGCTCGGTGGGCTGGTTGCGACGATCGCCGGCTGGCGCGGTACGTTCTATGCCATCGCCGGCCTCGGCGCGCTCGCCGGCGCCATTTTGTGGTACCGGCTGCCGCGCGGCATCGTCGGCACCAAGCTGCCCCTGAAGCGCAGGCTGGCGGCGGCCCTGCGTCCCGGCGTCATGCCGATCCTGCTGACGACGCTTCTGGCGCTGACCGGCGCCTTCACCGTCTTTGCCTATGTCGCGCCGCTCGCCATCGAGGGCGGCGGGCTCAGCCAGATCGCGCTGCCCGGCATGCTGCTCGCCTTCGGTGTCGGCGCCGTCATCGGCAACATCGCCGGCGGCCAGGCCGCCGACCGGTTCGGCGCGACGCGCACCGTCGGCTGGTCGCTGACGCTGAGCGCGGCCATGCTGGTCATGCTGTCGGTCATCCCGACCTTCCTGCCGTCCCATATTGCCGGGCCGGCGCTGATGGCGATGATGGTGCCGTGGGGCATCGTCGGCTGGGCTTTCCCGCCGGCGCAGGCCAGCCGCATCATCAAGCTGGCGCCGGACGCCGCGCCAATCGTGCTGTCGCTCAACGGCTCAGCACTCTATCTCGGCGTGGCGCTGGGCGCCGTGGTCGGTGGCGCCGTGCTGCGCTATGGCGCGCCGGCCGATCTCGGGCTGGTCGCCGCGGCCTTCCCGATCATCGGGCTCGGCATCGTGCTGGCCGGTCGCTGGGCGGCGCGGCCGGTTGCAATGCCGGCTGAGTAGAGTCGGTCGCGTAACGCTTCAGGGAGTGGCCGGCGGCAGCTCGAAATCCAGCGCGGCGATGTCATCCAGCGCCGCGCGCAGTTTTGCCGCCTGATCCTTGCCGACCACGTCCTCGAAACGCTGCTGGGCGACGTGCCACAGCTTCATCGCGTCATCGAGTTTGACCAGACCCTGCGGCGTCAGCCGCACGCGCTTGATGCGGCGGTCGTCCGGATCGGCGAAAGTCTCGACATAGCCGTCGCGGATCAGCGGCTTCAGCGTGTGGCCAAGCGCCGACAGGTCCATGATCATGGACGCGGCAATGGCGCCCATCGCCGGCTCGTTGCCGATATGGATCTGGTAAAGCAGGCCCTGCTGCGTGGCCTTGAGGCCCGAAGGCGCAAGCACATCATCATAGTACTGGCCGAGCTTGCGTGCCGCGCGACGCAGCATGGCGTTGTTGCACAGCGTCAGGCCGGGCAGGGTTTGTTTCGACATGTTTTTCTCTCGGCTCTTTCTCTCGGCGACGGCTGCATCACGCCCGACCGCTTACCCTTAAATAATCTCAGTCCCGATCATTGACAAGATAGTGGCATATGCCTATTTTATGAGTAGTGGTATATGCCACTAAATAAAATCAGATGGCTTTGGCGGCAAGGCAAGGGCAGTTGCCCACAGTGCCGGCGGCAAAAGTCGAAGCGAAGCAATCAGTCGAAGAAGGAACAGGACAATGAGTGGACAGAGCAACAAGGGCACGGCGGTGGTCACCGGAGCTTCGGCGGGCATCGGTGCGGTCTATGCGGACAGGCTGGCAGGGCAGGGCTATGACCTGGTGCTGGTGGCGCGGCGTGTCGACCGGCTCGAGGAACTGGCGGAGAAGTTGCGCTATGCCTACGGCCGCAAGGTCAGCGTGATCAGCGCCGATCTCGCCGACGACAATGACGTCCGCCGTGTCGATCAGGCGATCGCCGCCGACGACAGCGTGACGGTGCTGGTCAACAATGCCGGCATTGGCGGCCAGCAGGTGGTGGCGACAGCCGATGCCGAAGCCGTCGAGCGCATGATCAAGGTCAATGTCATCGCCTTGACGCGGCTGACCCGCGCGGTGCTGCCAGGTCTGGTGGCGCGCAACCGTGGCGCCATCGTCAACATCGCCTCGGTGCTTGCCTTCGACACCTCGTTCGGCGGCATCTACAGCGGCACCAAGGCCTATGTCGTCAACTTCACCGAAGCCCTGCAGCGCGAAGTTGCGGGTACGCAGGTGAAAGCGCAGGTGGTGCTGCCAGGCGCGACCCGGACCGATTTCTGGGAGATCGCCGGCAGCGATATCGATAGCCTTCCGCAGGAGATCGTCATGACGGCGGATGATCTGGTCGATGCCGCACTTGTCGGCCTGGCCAAGGGCGAAACGGTTACCGTGCCGGGGCTCGCCGACGCCACCAAGCTGGACACTTTCCTCGGCGCGCGCCAAGCCTTCTACGGCAGCCTGCATGCCAACAAGCCGGCGGCACGCTACGCGGCTTGATCCCTGCGTGGCGGTTGGCGTTCAGGCCGACCGCCACATCGGAATGATCGAGGCGGCAAGCACCAGCGCCAGCACGATGTTGAGCGTGCGCCATTGCCATTCTGTCTTGAGCCGCCGGGCAAGCAGCATCCCGGCCACGCACCACAGCGACAGCGAGGCAGCCGCTGCCAGGCCGAAGGTGGCGCCGAGCAGCAGCGCAAGCTGCAGCGGGCCGCTGGCCAAAGCCGCGAACGAGGCTGCCGCGCCGAGCCCCATCGCCCAACCCTTGGGGTTCATCCATTGAATGCCGGCGCCGCCGAGAAAGCTGTTCGGACTGGCCATGGTGACGTACAGGTTGGGCGGTCCGGTGCGACCGATCTTGATCGCCAGCCAGACGAGATAGAGCGAGCCGACGACCTTCATGGCCAGTTGCAGCGAGGGCACCGCAAGCAGCAGGCCGGCGAGCCCGGCAGCGGCCGCTCCCGTCACCGTTGCGAGGCCGGCGGCGCTGCCGACCAGCAAAGGGACCGAACCGCGAAAGCCGAATTGCGCGCCGGACGCCGTCGACAAGGTCGTGGCGATGCCGGGCGTGGTAGTGGCAACGATCGCAAACAGGACGAGGGGGATGATCGGCTCGAGCATGCGGCTTCCTTTAAAGCGTGTCGACACGCTCCAAGCTTTTGTTTCTGCATTTCGTTCTCCCAAAACCGCTTTGCACTTTTGGGCGACATGCATTGTCGGACACCGCCATCCTAGTTGCGCATGAACTTCAGTAAATGCAATGTTTGCTATGCCTGGCATTAGCAGACATAATGCAGCCATGATCCGAAATCTCGACATGGCGCTGATCCGCACCTTCATCACCGTCGCCGACAAGGCCAGCATGACGGCGGCTGCCAATGCGCTGCACCTGACGCAAGGCGCCGTCAGCCAGCAGGTCAAGCGGCTGGAGGAGGCGCTCGGCGCCATCCTGTTCGAGCGCGATCGGCGCGGCCTCAGGCTGACGCGCGCCGGTGAGCGGCTGTTCGGCAAGGGCAAGCGGCTGCTGGCCTTGAATGACGAGATCTGGACCGACATGGCGGGCACCCCGGTGGCCGGCCAGGTGCGGCTCGGCGTGCCCTACGATCTCGTCGGCACCTTGCTGGCGCCGGTCCTGAAGCGCTATGCCGAGACCTATCCGCAGGTCGAGATATCGCTGGTCTGCGCCTCGTCACCGGAGCTCGCCGCTGCCCTTGCGGCCGGCACCATCGACCTTGCTGTGATCGAGGAACGGGTCGGCCCGTCGGCCGGCGAGTGCCTGGCCATCGACCGGCTGGTCTGGGTCGGCGCCAAGGGCGGCGTTGCCCGCGCCAAGCGGCCGCTGCCGGTTTCGATCGTTGCCGACACTTGCGCCTTCCGGCCGGCGGTGCTGTCGGGGCTCAGTGAGCACGGGCTGGAATGGCGCACCGTGTTCGAGAACGGCAACATCGACGCGACGACGGCGACAGTGCGTTCCGATCTCGCGGTCACCGCATGGCTGGCCTCCACCGTGCCGGCCGATCTCGACATATTGCCGTTCGATTCAGGCCTGCCGCCGCTGCCGAATTTTGCCATCAACCTGCATCTGCCGAGGCACGGTGTCGGGCCGGCAGCTCGGGAGTTCGCGCGGCATATCCGCGAAGGGCTGGCCAGACGGGTGCAGGCGGCTTGACCAGGCAGGACTAGGGTTCCTCGCCCCCGCTCTGGCGGGGGCGAGGAACCCACGTCTCGCTACTTCCAGTTCTTACGCCGCTCGATCTCTGCCTCGGACGGCTTCTCCGGCGCGAACGATCCGGTCTTGATCTCGCCGCCACGCTCATAGGTCGCCATGATGACGCCGGTGCTTGAGGCCTGCGAGCGGGTCAGCTTCAAGGCGGAAGGCATGGTGCCGTTGCCGAACAGCCGCTTGCCCTTGCCCAGCACCAGCGGGAAGATCAGCAGGCTGATCTCGTCGATCAGGTCATTGGCGAGCAGGGTCTGGACTAGGTCGCTCGAACCCTGGATGAGCAGGTCCGGGCCGTCTTGCTGCTTCAGCTTGCGCAGCGTTGCCACGACGTCGTCGCCCAGCGACTGGCTGTTGTCCCAGGTCAGCGTGTCGTGCCGGTGCGTCGCCACATATTTGGTGACGGCGTTGAAGCTTTCGGCGATCGGATCGTTGTCCTGGTACGGCCAGTGGGCGGCGAAGATGTCGTAAGTCTTGCGGCCGAGCAGCAGGTCGAAGGGCTTGGTGAAGGTCTCGCCCATGAAGGCGCCCATGGCATCGTCCCAGTAATGGAACGTCCAGCCGCCGAACTTGAAGCCGCCGACCGGATCCTCTTCCGGACCGCCGGGTGCCTGCATGACGCCATCGAGGCTGACGAATGTCGCGGCGATGATCTTTCTCATTCTGCTACTCCCGTTTTTCAATCCACACCGTCGTGGCCGGACTTCAACCCAAGGACGGGCGACCGGTCACCGTCCGACACCTCATGTGAAAATTGGCCTTGTGAATTTCTGGCGACCCGCAAAAGGCGCGTCAATTGCGCGGCCTGCCATCGAGGCTGCGCGAGGAGAACCAGACCTCGCCGAAGATCGCGGTGGCGGTGCGGTCCGGCACCTTGTCCGATGTCAGCCAGATCGAGCGGCTGCGTGCGGCCTGGTCGCGCGTCGGGATCTTCGCCGCAGGGTCCGCAACCGAGGCGCCGACACATGGAATGAACCACGAGCGCATGAATGGATCGCAGGCAAAGCCCTTTTCGGTGCGGGTCACTATCACCGCCAACGGGACGCGCTCGGCCGGGCGCCAGGGAAAGATCATGCGGCCGCCTGGCCGCAGCGCCTTCAGCCATCCCGCCGGCGGCGCGGCGACGCCGGCATTGACATAGATGATGTCGGATGGCGGCAAGGGTGTCGTCACGGCATCGCCATGGACGACGGTCACATTGCCATAGGTTTCGAGATTTTGTCGTGCGAGCTCGGCCAGGTTGTTGTCGAGTTCGAAGGCAGTGACGGTGCCGCCGGGCGAAACCAGTTTGGCCAGCGCCGCGGTGTAATAACCGGTGCCGGCGCCGATGTGGCAAACGGCTTCGCCGGGTTTCGGCGCAAGCTTGCCGATCCACATGGCGTGCAGGAACGGCTCGCCATTGTTGATGCCCTTGTCGTTGTCGAGCGCCACCAGAACGTTCTGGTAGATGTGAGCCGGATCGGCGCTCGGCGTCGTGATCTTGCCGTTGCCGGCGATGATCGTCCACGGCCCAGGACCGAGGAAGGCTTCGCGCGGCACCTCGGCGAAGACCGCCTCCAGGCGCGGATCGGGCGAGCCGGCATTAGCGGCCATCAGCCTCGCGTAGAACTTCCTGACGTCTTCGATCCCGGTCATGACGCGGGAGAAGATAGCGCGGATTGCCGATTTGTCGCCGGACTATCTCTCAGCAGAGCAGCCGATTTCGGGTCTCAGCCGACCCCGAACATAGTGTCGTAGAGCAGCTTGAAGTTGAGCACCAGGATGATCGCGGCGACCACCCAGGCCAGTGCGGCGACGCCGCGCGGAATGGCGAGGTTGCCCATCTTCTTCCTGTCGGAGACGAACTGCACCAGCGGGACAACCGCGAAGGGCAGCTGCATCGACAGGATCACCTGGCTGAACACCAGCAACTGGCCGGTGCCTTTTTCGCCATAGAGCGCGGTGACGATCACCACCGGGATGATGGCGAGCCCGCGCGTCAGCAGGCGGCGTGCCCAGTTGGGGATGCGCAGGCGCAGGAAACCTTCCATGACGATCTGGCCGGCCAGCGTCGCCGTCACCGTCGAGTTCAGGCCGGAAGCCAGCAGCGCGACGGCGAACAGGATCGAGGCGATGCCGAGGCCCAGCAGCGGCGACAGCAGCTCGAAGGCCTGGCCGATCTCGGCGACATCCTGGTGGCCGGTGTCGTGGAAGGCGACCGCCGACACGATCAGGATCGAGGCATTGACGAACAAGGCAAGCATCAAGGCGATGGTCGAGTCCGTCGTTGCCCATTTGATGGCGTCGCGCTTGCCCTTGTCGGTGCGCTCATAGGCGCGGGTCTGCACGATCGAGGAGTGCAGATAGAGATTGTGCGGCATGACGGTGGCGCCGATGATGCCGATGGCGATGTAGAGCATTGCCGGATTGGTGACGATCTCGGACGACGGAATGAACATTGCATGCAGGATCGAGCCGGCCGGCGGGGCGGCGACAAAGATCTGGATGGCGAAGCAGCTGAAGATGATGATCAGGAGCGCGATGACGAAGGCTTCGAGATAGCGAAAACCCTTGTTCATCAACAGAAGCACGAGGAAGGCATCGAGTGCTGTCAGTATGGCGCCGCCGATCAGCGGGATGCCGAACAGAAGTTGCAGCGCGATCGCCGTGCCGATGACTTCGGCCAGGTCGCAAGCGATGATGGCCAGTTCGCAGGCGATCCACAGCATGAAGTTGACCGGTCGTGGATAGTAGGCGCGGCAGGCCTGAGCGAGGTCGCGCCCGGTGGCGATGCCGAGGCGGGCAGCCAGTGCCTGCAGCAGGATCGCCATCAGGTTGGAGAGCATAATGATGAACAGCAGCGTGTAGCCGAACTGCGCGCCACCGGCGAGGTCGGTCGCCCAGTTGCCCGGATCCATATAGCCGACCGAGACCATGTAGCCGGGGCCCATGAAGGCGAACAGCCGGCGGAACCAAACGCCCGAACTCGGAACCGCGATGGAAGAATTGACCTCGCGCAGGCTGGGCTGGTCGTCCTCCTCGGGTCTGGCGAACCGCCAAGTGGATTGGGAGGCTGTGGCTTCGACTTCAGACATGAGGGGCTTTCCGCGAGACGTGTCGATGTTATCCTAAGCTATGCCATGGCTCAACATTATGCAATATGCTATATTTCATTGTCGGTGCTTTTTGTTCGGGCCGTGACCTGGCGCGGGAACGGTCGCCGACAACGCAGGTTGCGCCTGTGGCGGAATGCAAATAAACGGCCTGAAGAATCAGAGCCCGTGCTATGAATGCATGGACGGCTAAACTCCCAGGAGGGGCGCGCATTGGCGCTGAAGAACAGACCGGTCCCGCGCGAAAAGCCGCTGCCTGACGCCGACGTCCATTCGGAGGGGTTCAGGCACACGCGCGAAGCGCGCCGCAGCGCGTTGGTCGAGGATTATGTCGAGCTGATCGCCGACCTGATCGAAGACGGCAACGAGGCGCGCCAGGTCGATATCGCCGCACGGCTCGGCGTCGCCCAGCCGACGGTGGCCAAGATGCTGACCAGGCTGTGCGCCGACGGCCTCGTGTCCAGAAAACCCTATCGCGGCGTGTTCTTGACCGATGCCGGCCGCAAGGTCGCGGTGGAGAGCCGCATCCGCCACCAGACGGTGGAAGCCTTCCTGCGCTCGCTCGGCGTCAGCGCCGAGACCGCGCGCATCGATGCCGAGGGCATCGAGCACCATGTCAGCGCCGAGACGCTCGAAGCGTTTCGTAAGGCGATGACGGCGGCGCGCTGAGCTGCGTCAGCGCCGCGTTTCCCGAACGACGAAGCCGCGCGGGAACCACCTGATGTTACGCACGTTGCTCCTTACACCGCGCGATTGACGTGCGCGCCAAGGGAGGAAGCGATGGGCGTTGAACAGGCACCGACCGCAAAGGGCAAGCAGGCGGCCAAGGGACTGAAGCAGGCGGCGGCGAAGGACGAGCGCAAGACCGAGGCCGAGACCGGTCACCCGCTGAAGAAGGGCGCCGCGCGTTTCGAGGAGCGCTCTAAAAGTTCCGATGGCAAGAGCGCCGGCGCCAAGCAGAGGGATTAGGCGCCTGTCGGGCAGACATCTGCAATTGTCGGCGAAAGCCGTTTGCTGAGATGTAGCAACCGCACCCTTCGTTGTGGCAGCACCGCTTGTCCCTAGGCTATGGCCCGGGCGTTCGAGCCCTTTGAACGGACCACTGGGCCTATCAATTTGCCTGCGGCAAAACCGGTCTCTCACTCCCTGACATCTTGCACCCAGCTTCTGGGGTGGCCGTCGACGCGGAACTGGAAGATGAAATAGGGCGGGATGCAGGTGCCTTCACCAGGCTTGGCCTGAGGCAGGTCATCATAGCCGGCGGTGCAGATATAGTCCTCGCGGCAGGGATGCGCCTTGTCGCACGCACGCAGGCCGGCGGTCTTGGTGAACTCCTTGGTGCAGAATTTGTGATCCTTGCCCGACGCAATGCAGTCGTTGAAACCGGTTTTGGCCAACCGGCCGCACGTCGCCTCGTCGGGAAGCTTGTCACAGCTTGCCTTGCGCAGCATGCCGCCGGGAAAGCCGCCGGTCTTCTGCTGCGGATTGTCGTAGCGCTGGCGTGCGGCGCCATAGCCGGCGAGCTTGACCAGCGGCTTCTTGTCCCGCGCCGGATCGATGGCGCATGCCTTGGCGGTGGCCGGTGACAGCCGGCAATACTGGTCGTTGCCCCATGTCGACATTTTTATCTCGCCGAACTCGACGGGGTCACCGACCGCTGTGCCGGCCTCGCTGACGCAGGTGCCGAAGCCCGGATGGATGGCGCTCTCGTGAACGCCGGCGCAGCGCAGGCCTTCGCCGCAGCTCCAGTCCTTGAAGCTTAAATCCTCGCCGAGATAGCAGATCGAGCCCCAGCCATTGTAGAGGTCGGTGCCCTTCAGCGCCTCGGCAAATTTCTGGTCCGGACGGGCGGCGAAGCCACGCGTGAAATCCGGATGGCCGCCGGCAGCGAACTGCTCGACGATGGCCCGGCGGCGCGGCAGGTCGGCAAAGAACACGGCGGAGCCCGGCACGAAGACGGCGTTCCGGCGCGGCTCGCTGGCCGGGTCGGCGCCGGTGTAGTGGAAGCCGGCTATGCCATGCGTCTGGTGGCACCCGGTGCAGGTCATCTCGTTGAGCCGCAATTCGAAGCCGGCCACCGACTTGACGGAGGAGAGCGTGTTGCCCCCGGCAACGTAGTCCTTCAGCGCCTTGTCAATATCGGCGTCGTCGACCAGCCCATAGGCGATGTTGTTCTGTGACCGGCTCAGGCCGCCGGGTGCTACGGAGACGGCGCTCTTGGCCAGGAACTTTTCGTCGATGACCAGCCGGCCATGATCGAGGTCGTAGATGTTGCGGTCGGTGAGCAGCCATTTGGCGAAGGAGGGCTTGTCGGCCAGCACGATGGCCCGGTCGATCTGGTTCTCCATTTTCGATTCGTAGAAGCTCGAGGTGGCCGGATTCCATTTGAAGATCTTCAGCAGATATTCGGCGTGGCCGCCGAAATCGCGGCGCGTCGAGGCCGATAGCCTGAGCACCTGCATGTTGAGTTCAAGCCGCATGATCTGCGACGAATTCAGCATGGAGCCGGAGAGCGGCCCTTCGTCGGAGCGCAGCCAGGCCGCGAGCTGGTCGGGCGGCAGATCCTTCTGCCCGGCGGCAAGCCAGCGCTTGGCGATTTCGGCGCAGGAAACGTCGGTAGCGCTCGGCAAATCCCTTGAAGCGCGGGCCTGGGCCCGCGTGGGCTTGGCGTTGAACACCAGGCTCATGGTCAGCGGCAGGCGCGAAGAAATGCGCTGGCCCGCCTTTCCCTTTACCGGCTTTTCCGCGACCGAATAGTGGAAGCGGTAGATCAGCCGGATCTCGCCGCATTCGGTGTGGCCAAGATAGCCCCGGTCCATGCGGTTGACGACGCCGGTCAGGTCGAGCGTCGACCCGTCGTCGTCGATGTATTTCGGATTGAATTTCTGGCTGGTGTCGTTCGACTTGGCCATGGCCGCGACATAGGGGTCAGGACTGGTCTTCGGTTCGTCGGCGATCTCAAGCTTGACGGTGTCGCGGACGGTGGCCAGCGCCGGCACCGAAAACAGGCCGCGATTGTCGACCTCGCGGGTGAGGCCGAGTGCCGGACCGAGCAGGCGGCTGATCGACAGGCCGCCACGCTCCAGTGCCTGCAAAGTGGCAGGATCGGTGACGGCGACACTGGAATCAAGCGTCACCGCGCCGGCACTTGCGAGACCAAGGCAGAGCAGGGCCGCGAGCAGCGACACGAATTCACCGATCGTCTTCAAACCGCGCGCACCCCTCCGTTTGCGGCGATGCTACAGGCCTTCCGTGGTCTCGGCCAGAGCGGCGGGGCCGCCATTCGGCAGGGATGCAGTCTCGAAAAATGCTGTGACTTGGTGCAACCATTGGGATAATTGTTTGTTGGGTTGAGCCGGCCATGCCGGAACAATGGGGAAGTTCGCAGCGCGAGGAGTTGCCATGCTCTGGAGAGGCCGTCGTCAGAGTGACAATATCGAGGACGACCGCAGCGACAGCGGCGGCGGGCTCGGCGGCGGCAGCCCCGGTCAGTTCCGCATCCCCATCGGTGGTCGCGCCGGGGGCGGCGGCAGCATCTTCCTCGTCATCCTGGTGGTGCTGGCCGGATGGTATTTCGGCTTTGATCCGTCGACGATCCTGGGTGGCGGCGACGGCGGCCTGCTGCCGGGCGGTGGCGGCCAGATCACCGACGACAGCGGCGGCCAGGACAGCGGCGCGGGTGCGCCCGCCAACGACGAGATGAAGCAGTTCGTCGCCACGGTGCTGGCCGAGACCGAAGACACCTGGACCGGCATCTTCAAATCGCAGGGCCTGACCTACGAAGACCCGAAGCTGGTGCTGTTCAGCGGCCAGGTACGCTCGGCCTGCGGCTTTGCCTCCGCAGCGGCCGGTCCCTTCTATTGCCCCGGCGACCACAAGGTCTATCTCGACATGACCTTCTTCCAGCAGCTCGACCAGCAATTCGGCGCCTCGGGGGAGTTCGCCCGGGCTTATGTGGTCGCGCATGAGGTCGGCCACCATGTGCAGAACCTGACCGGCATCATGGGCAAGTTCAACCAGATGCGGCAAGGCATGAGCGAAGCCGATGCCAACCAACTGTCGGTGCGTATAGAGCTTCAGGCCGACTGCTTTGCCGGCGTGTGGGCGCATTACACGGCGCAGAAAGGCATATTGGAGCAGGGCGACATAGAAAGCGCGCTGAACGCCGCCAAGCAGATCGGCGACGACACGCTGCAGAAGAAGACGCAAGGCTATGTCGTGCCGGAAAGCTTCAACCACGGCACCTCGCAGCAGCGGCAAACCTGGCTGGCGCGCGGCTACAAGAGCGGCAAGCTTTCGGATTGCAACACGCTGAGCGGCCCGATCTGAGGGACCGTTTTCCGAGACCGACCCGACGGCGAAGCCGCCGTCAGGGGATGTCAGGATGAAAATATCAAGCCTGTTCCCTTATTGTTCCGGGCGACAAGCTCGCCTATAAGGTGCGTCCGCCTGCGCCCCAGGGCGAGCAGAGGAGCTTGACCCTTTATGATCGACCCCAAAACCGCCAGACGGGGCCTTGCGCTCGTCTTCACGACGCTGCTGCTCGATATCATCGGCTTCGGCATGATCATGCCGGTGTTGCCGGCCTATCTCAGGGAGTTGACTGGCGTCAGCATCAGCGGAGCGGCGATCGAGGGCGGGTGGCTGTTCTTCGTCTATGCGGCGATGCAGTTCTTCTTTGGGCCCATCATGGGCGGCTTGAGCGACCGCTTCGGACGGCGGCCGATCCTGCTCGCCTCGGTGCTGACCTTTTCCATCGACAACCTGATCTGCGCCGTCGCTTGGTCCTTCCCCATGCTGTTCATTGGGCGCGTGCTGGCCGGCATTTCCGGCGCCAGCTATTCGACGACATCCGCCTTCATCGCCGACATCTCCAACGATGAGAACCGGGCGAAGAATTTCGGCCTGCTCGGCATCGCTTTTGGCGTCGGCTTCGTCATCGGGCCGGTTCTGGGCGGGCTGCTCGGTACGTTCGGGCCGCGCGTACCGTTCTATTTCGCCGCCGGGCTGGCTTTCGTGAACTTCCTGATTGCGCTGTTCCTGTTGCCGGAAACGCTCGATGACAAGCACCGCCGCCGCTTCGAGTGGAAACGCGCGAACCCGGTTGGGACGCTCCTGCAGATGCGCCAATACAAAGGCATCGGCTGGATCGGGCTTGTCTTCTTCCTGATGACGCTCGGGCACATGATGTATCCGGCGGTGTGGTCGTTCGTCTCCAATTACCGCTACGGCTGGAGCGAGCAGCAGATCGGCTTTTCGCTCGGCGCCTTCGGCCTGTGCGGGGCTATCGTCATGGCGACGGTGCTGCCGCGCGTGATCCCCAGGCTTGGCGAGTGGAAGACGGCAGCCATCGGCCTTGCCTTCACGGCGCTCAGCGCCTTCGGATACGCCTTCGCGTCGCAAGGCTGGATGATCTATGCGGTGATCGTCGTCGGCTGCCTGGAAGCGCTTGCCGACCCGCCGCTGAGGAGCCTCGCCGCCGCCAAGGTGCCGCCTTCGGCGCAAGGCGAACTGCAAGGCGCGATGACCTCGATCTTTTCGATTACCTCAATCATCACACCGCTGCTCTATACGGCGATCTTCTCATGGTTCACCGGGCCGAGCGCGCCCGTGACCTTCGGCGGCGCGCCCTATCTGGTTGGCGCGTTTTTCCTGACGCTGGCGCTCATCGTCTTCGTCACCAAGGTGGCAAAGCCGGTGGCGGTCAGAAACGTCACCACCAGCGTGGCGGAAGATGGAGCGCAGATATGAGCGATGACGGACGCGTGAGGCGCGCGCCGCTTCCGGTTAAGCCCGCTCCGCCAGCAATTCTTCGCCGCGCTTTTCGCGGATCAGATTGACGAAGCGGCGGAACAGATAGTGCGAATCCTGCGGGCCGGGCGAGGCCTCGGGATGATGCTGGACCGAGAACACCGGACGGCCGGTCAGCGTGATGCCGCAATTCGAGCCGTCGAACAGCGAGACATGGGTTTCCTCGACGCCTGATGGCAGCGAGTCCGCATCGACGGCAAAGCCGTGGTTCATGGAGACGATCTCGACCTTGCCGGTGGTGTGGTCCTTGACCGGATGGTTGGCGCCGTGATGGCCCTGATGCATCTTGGCGGTCCTGCCGCCCAGCGCCAGCGCCAGCATCTGGTGGCCAAGGCAGATGCCGAACACCGGGATGTCGGTCTTCAGCAGGTCCCGGATGACCGGCACGGCATAGTCGCCGGTGGCTTCGGGATCGCCGGGGCCGTTGGAGAGGAAGATGCCGTCCGGCTGCATGGCAAGGATTTCTTCAGCGCCGGTCTTGGCCGGCACCACGGTGACCTTGGCGCCAAGGCCGGCGAGCAGGCGCAAGATGTTGCGCTTGACGCCGTAGTCGATGGCAACGACATGCATCGAAGGCTCGGCCTGTTCGCCAAAGCCTTCGTTCCAGACCCATGGCGTCTCGCGCCAGACCGAGGACTGACCTGACGTGACTTCCTTGGCGAGATCGAGCCCGATCAGGCCCGACCATGCGGCGGCGCGCTGCTTCAGGTCGTCGAGGTCGAAGACGCCGTCGGGCGCATGCGCAATGACTGCGTTGGGCATCCCCTTTTCACGGATCAGCGCGGTGAGCGCACGGGTGTCGATGCCCGACAGGGCGACGATGCCGCGCTTCTTCAGCCATTGGTCGAGACCGGTACCGGCGCGGTAGTTGGACGGGTTGGTGACATCGGCCTTGAACACGGCACCGACAGCGCCGGCGCGTGCAACCGGATTGAGATCCTCGATGTCCTCTTCATTGGTGCCGATGTTGCCGATATGCGGGAAGGTGAAGGTGACGATCTGGCCGGCATAGGACGGGTCGGTGAGGATTTCCTGGTAGCCGGTGAGCGCCGTGTTGAAGCAGACTTCGGCGACGGCGGAGCCGGTGGCGCCCAGGCCGCGACCCTCGATGACGGTGCCGTCGGCCAGCACCAGAAGGGCGGTCGGCCTTTCGGTTGTCCAAGCGGGGGTCATCTCGGCCATGGCGGCGCTCCTATCAGTCTGCGCGCTGCAATCGGCCTGGCGGACCATCTGCGCGGCAAATAGCGCGAAGCGGCGATTTCGCGGCTTCCACGCAGTCAAGCTTCAGTTCATGCAAGGCCCAGTACATAGGGGAAGGGCGCAAAGCGGTCAATGATCATGCGCAATCCGGCTCCGATTTATTTCATCTAGCAATATCAGTGACTTGCCTGGCAATATCAGGGTTTGCGTTGGCCTCTCCCCGGCGCTATTGTCCGCGCCGATCGAAGGAGAAAGCACCATGCGTGGCAAAATCGCCGAATCCCTGAAGAGCGCGATGAAGGCGCAGGACAAGCACCGGCTGCCGACATTGCGGCTGATCCAGGCGGCCATCCACGACCGCGACATCGCCAATCGTGGCGCCGGCAAGGACCCGGCCGGCGACGAGGAGATCCTGCAGATCCTGGCCAAGATGGTGAAGCAGCGCGAGGAATCGGCCAAGGCCTTCGACGACGGCAAGCGACCGGAACTGGCGGCGCAGGAGCGTAGCGAGATGGAGATCATCCGCGCCTTCCTGCCAACGCAGTTGGACGATGCCGCCGTGGCGGTGGCGGCGCGCGAGGCGATCGCGTCGACAGGTGCGGCCAGCCAGAAGGACATGGGCAAGGTGATCGCCGCGCTGAAGCAGAAATATGCCGGCCAGATGGATTTCGGCAAGGCAAGCGGCATCGTCAAGGGCCTGCTGCAGTAGGCTTGCCGCCCATCGCTGACCGGGGCTTGCGACCGTCAGCGGTTGCCAATTCGGCCTGACCGTTCACCAATGCCTTCGACAACGATGCGGATCAGGTGCCTGATCTCGTCTTCGCTGAAAGGCTCTCCCGAGAGCGCCGAAAGCATCGCCTGGCTGGGCGGCAGCCTAACCGGGTGCTGAATTCAAGACCCCTTGCAGATCGGCAGTGGCTGGGGCGGTGGTGCCGGATGATCCGTCTTGTATTGGGCGATGATTGGCTCGAGGGTTTTTCTCGGCCAGAATTTCGGCGCGCCGATTTCCTTCAGGCAGGATGCGTTCCAGTAGGGCACACCGCCCGACTGCGAACGGTGTGCCACTACCGCGGCAATGTCGCGTGATTCCGGATAGATGTAGAGTGTCGTCGGATTGTCCTTCACCATCGAGATGATCTGCCGCGCATCCGCCGGCGACCAGCTGGTGCAGCCATTGCTGCGGCCGCCAGGATAGTCCACCAGCTTGCCGAACGGCACCAAACCGTCATGGTCGGCATATGAGCTGTTCGGATTTTTGCGCATGCACTGGGCGCGCAGCACCTGCGCCGCATGGCCGCCGATCACCCGCTGCCTGGCATTGGCGGCTTCGCCTTCGCCGTCGAACTGTATGAAGGTGCGCAGGAAAGCCGCGTCCTGCTTCGCACCGGTGCGATAAAAGCCTTTGAACGAAGTTTTCGCCTCGCGGGTCATATAGGCGCCGCCTGCGGTCAGTTCCGAATCCATGGCATTGCCGAAGTTCTTCGAGCATCGCCTGCCATTTGAAAAATCGACAGTGCCTTTGAGGTTGCGGCCGCCGCCGTGACCCGACGGAATTGCGCGAAACGACTGGCTGGCTTCGCAGATGACATAATACCGGCGCCCGAGCACGCCATTGCCGAGATCGCCGGGTCGTGTGGCGTCCATGGCGAAATAGCAGGGGTTTCTGACCGCACCTTGCGCCACCTTTTTCAGGTAAAGCGAGCGCGCCCGCTCAAGGACCACCTGCGAGATCTGACCGTCGCTGTCGCCGACATGGGCCCGCAGCCAGGCGGGAACATCGGGAGGCTGCAGCGCGGCAAACGACCGCGCCGACACCGTCAGGGCGAGGACAGCAAGGAGGAGACTGGCGACGACACCCAGAGGGACAGATATCAACCGCACCGGATCACTTCTCCCCCGTTCGCAATTCCTCGCGGTGTTGCCGCCGCGAATCAATCATAAATCGCCTCGCGCCAATCGGCGAAACACATCTTGTTTAGCAGGCTCCCAGCGGTGATTTCACGTTTGGTCTAGGCAAGCCGCAAGCTAACCCCGCGAAGCCGGAGACCATGTCGTGTTTGTCAGGCGGTTGCCGTCAGGTTCAGCAGGTGCGCAATCGGTGTCGGATTGTGCTGCGCGCGCAACGCGTCGGCCGACTGACGAACGATTTCGGAAATCCGCAGCAGCTGTTTGGCAATCGGGCTGGTCTTGCGCCAGACCATGCCGATCGTCCGCGACGGCTGGGGACTCCTGAAGCGCGCGATGGAGACCGACGCCGAGCGCGTCTCCACAGGTACTGCCATTTCCGGGATCAAGGTGACGCCAATGCCGGCGCTGACCATCTGGACCAGGGTCGACAGCGAACTGCCGTCCAGCAACTCGCGTGGCCGTGCCGAATGCATGTTGCAGAAGGACAGTGCCTGGTCGCGGAAACAATGGCCTTCTTCCAGCAGAAGCAGCCGCATTTCACGCAGCATTTCGCGATTGGGCACCGGCTTTCCCGCGTCTTCGCCGGGCCGGACCAGGACGAAGGCCTCGGCAAACAGCACAATTTCCGTCAGCGACGGTTCGGACACCGGCAAGGCAACGATGGCCGCATCGAGCCTACCGTCCGCCAGTTCCTGGATCAGCTTCTGCGTCTGCGTCTCGCGCACATGGATATCGAGGCCATCATGCATGCTCGAGAGGTTGCCAATGATCGTCGGCAGTAGGTAGGGCGCGATCGTCGGGATGACGCCAATGCGCAGCCGACCAACCAGCCTGTCGCGCGACGAGCGCGCGAGGTCGGCGAGTTCGTCCACCGAACGCAGGATGTCGCGGACGCGCAAGGCGAATTCTTCGCCAAAGTTGGTCAGCCGGACCTGTCGCGGGCTTCTTTCGAAAAGCTCCGTGCCCAGTGTTTCCTCCAATTCCCTGATCTGCACCGAAATGGCAGGCTGGGAGATCGCACAGGCGTCGGCCGCGCGCCCGAAGTGATTGTGCCGCGCCAGCGCCTCGAAATAGCGCAGCTGCTTCAGCGTCAGGTTTGTCATAATGTCATCTTATCGCTGTAATCAGGAAATCCAACTTAAACTAATCGCGTAGCTTTGCTATAGGAGCTGCAAGGGAGATGAGGAGCAGCCGGGACGGTTCGTCCGGGGCGCCCGCAGCGACAGGAACATCCAAGATATTCGGTCGCGTATATGGCATACGGTCATCGCAGCAGCCATGAAACGGACCGCTTCCAGGGACATCCATTGTCCTTGTTCACGCAGCAGTTGAAACAACTCAACACAGCCACGATCGGAGAAAAACATGGACGCACAAACTGACGACCCCAGCACGGGCAAATGCCCGGTCGTGCACACAGCCGTCGGCAGGGTCAACCGCGACTGGTGGCCGAACCAGCTCAATGTCCAGATCCTCCACCAGCAGTCGCCGCTGTCCGATCCGATGGGTGAGGCGTTCGACTATGCCGAGGAATTCAAGAGCCTCGACCTCGACGCCGTGATCAAGGACCTGCATGCGCTGGTGACGGACTCGCAGGAGTGGTGGCCGGCCGATTTCGGCCATTACGGGCCGCTGTTCATCCGCATGGCGTGGCATAGCGCCGGCACCTACCGCATCGCCGACGGCCGTGGCGGCGCCGGGGCAGGCCAGCAGCGCTTCGCGCCGCTGAACAGCTGGCCGGACAACGTCAACCTCGACAAGGCGCGCCGGCTGTTGTGGCCGATCAAGCAGAAATACGGCCGGAAGATCTCCTGGGCCGACCTGCTGATCCTGACCGGCAACGTCGCGCTGGAATCGATGGGCTTCAAGACCTTCGGTTTCGCCGGCGGCCGCGCCGACGTGTGGGAGCCCGAGGAGGACATCTACTGGGGTCCGGAAGGCAAATGGCTGGCCGACGAGCGCTACAGCGGCGACCGCGATCTCCAGGATCCGCTCGGTGCCGTGCAGATGGGCCTGATCTACGTCAACCCGGAAGGACCGAACGGCAAGCCTGATCCGCTGGCCTCGGCGCGCGATATCAGAGACACCTTCGCGCGCATGGCCATGAACGACGAGGAGACCGTCGCGCTGATCGCCGGCGGCCACACCTTCGGCAAGACCCATGGTGCCGGCGATGCGACGCTGGTCGGCGTGGAGCCGGAAGGTGCCGACATCGAGCAGCAAGGCCTTGGCTGGGCGAGCACGTTCGGCACCGGCAAGGGCGGCGACGCCATCGGCAGCGGCCTGGAAGTGACCTGGACGACGACGCCGACCAAGTGGAGCAACAACTTCTTCGACAATCTGTTCGGCTTCGAATGGGAGCTGACCAAGAGCCCGGCCGGGGCGCACCAGTGGACGCCGAAGGGCGGCGCGGGTGCTGGCAGCGTGCCGGATGCGCACAACGCCGGAAAGCGCCACGCGCCCTCCATGCTGACCACCGACCTCGCCTTGCGGTTCGATCCTTCCTACGAGACGATCTCGCGGCGCTTCCATGAGAACCCGGCTCAGTTCGCCGACGCATTCGCGCGCGCCTGGTACAAGTTGACCCACCGCGACATGGGCCCGCTGGTTCGCTATCTCGGCCCGTTGGTTCCAAAAGAGGAACTGCCCTGGCAGGACGTCATTCCGGCGGTCGATCATGTGCTGATCGACGAAGAGGACGCTGCGGCGCTGAAGGCTGAGATCCTGGCGTCCGGCCTGTCGGTGTCGCAACTGGTGTCGGCGGCGTGGGCGTCGGCCTCGACCTTCCGTGGTTCCGACAAGCGCGGCGGCGCCAATGGCGCGCGCATCCGCCTTGCGCCGCAGAAGGACTGGGCCGTCAACCAGCCGGCGGAACTCGCCAAGGTGCTCGACAAGCTCGAAGCGATCCGCAAGGCGTTCAACGCTTCGCAGACCGGCAGCAAGAAGGTCTCGCTTGCCGACCTGATCGTTCTCGGCGGCGGCGCCGCCGTCGAGAAGGCCGCGAAGGACGCTGGCCACAGCGTCGACGTTCCCTTCTGGCCGGGCCGCATGGATGCCTCGCAAGAGCAGACGGACATCCACTCCTTCGCACCGCTGGAACCAACCGTTGACGGTTTCCGCAACTATGTCAGCGGCAAGCAGCGGCTGACCGTCGAGGAGGCGCTGGTCGACCGCGCGCAACTGCTGACGCTGACGGCGCCGGAGATGACGGTTCTCGTCGGTGGCCTGCGCGTTCTCGGCGCCAATGCCGGGCAGTCGAAGCACGGTGTCTTCACCAAGCTGCCGGAAACGCTGAGCAACGACTTCTTCGTCAACCTGCTCGACATGGGCACGGAGTGGAAGGCGACCTCGGACGCCAAGGACGTGTTCGAAGGCTGCGACCGCAAGACCGGCGAAGTCAAGTGGACCGGTACCCGCGCCGACCTCATCTTCGGCTCGCACTCGCAGCTGCGCGCGCTGGCCGAAGTTTATGCGACCGCAGACGCCAAGGCGAAATTCGCCAGGGATTTCGTGGTGGCATGGACCAAGGTGATGAACGCCGACCGTTTTGATATCGCCTGAGCTCGGCAAAGGCACTGGCGCGGCCTGGGAATGGTTGCGCCAGAGCGTCGGTTCCTCCCAAGGGATAAGACCAGGGCCGCGTTTCCAGCGATGGGAATGCGGCCTTGTCGCAAGAGGCCGCACCCGGTGGACCGTGCCTTCGCGGATAATGCTGCTACTTTATCGGCGCAGCTACTCCGCCGGTGCAAAATGGTCGAACTCGTCAAACCCGCGCTTGAACATTTACCGTCCTATAAAGCGGCACTCGAGCGCGACTGGTCGCCGGACAATGTGCGGCTCGAGCGAGCGACGCGCGAGCAGCTTGCGGCCATCGAGAAGGATCCGGTGGCCTTTCTCGCCGACCTCGATGATCCCCTGGCCAAGGGCGGCCCTATAACCTTGCCCGACGGCAGAAAGGTGCCGCGCCTGCCGGGCTTTCGGCGCTGGATCTGGGACGGCGAAGCTTCCGGTTCGATCGGCTTTCGCTGGCAGCCAGGTACGGCTGCGCTGCCGCCGCATGTGCTCGGCCATATCGGCTATGCGGTGGTGCCGTGGAAGCGACGGCGTGGCTACGCCACCGAGGCGCTGCGGCTGATGCTGGACGAGGCGAGGGCGGTCGGCTTGCCTTATGTCGAGATCACCGCCAAGCCGGGCAATCCGGCATCGCACAAGGTGATCCTGACCAATGGCGGCAAGCTCGTCGAGCGTTTCTTCGAGGATGCCGCCTATGGCGGAGCGGAAAGCCTGCGGTTCCGAATCGAGTTGTAACGGGCGCGCGAGCCATCCTCACCCGTGCTCGTCGGCGCACAGCGCGTGATCGGACAAGGCGCGGATGACGTAGCAGTCGCCGACCGTATTGCCGTCGCAGCAAGACGCGATGCGTTCGAGTTCGGCCTCCAGCCGCTGCAGCTGGGCAATCTTTTCCCGCACCGAAATCAGTTGCTCCCCGGCGATCCGGTCGGCATGGCCGCAGGGCTGCTCGGGGTGGCCGCTCAATTCGATGAGCGAGCGGATATCCTCGACGGCGAAGCCGAGGTCGCGGGCGTGACGGATGAAGGCCAGCCGCTCGAGCTCTTGCCGGCCATAGCGGCGCTGGTTGCCTTCCGAACGCTCGGGTGCGGCAACCAGGCCCATCTGCTCGTAGTAGCGGATCGTCGGCACCTTGACCCCGGTGCGGCGGGAGAGATCGCCGATCGAAAACATGATTTTGCCTCTTGAAGCTCTAGTGACTAGAGCAATTACAGTGTCCGACATCAGGGTTCAAGACTCACGCGGCGGCACGCCGCGCGGGCAAGCCAGACAGGTGATGTGATGACGGCTCCCCTCAGGCAGCCAAGTATCAGACAGACACGGTTCAAGATCGACGGCATGGACTGCGCCTCCTGCGCGGCCAAGATCGAGACGGCGGTGCGCCGTCTCGATGGCGTGGCCGACGTCTCGGTTTCGGTGACCGGCGCCAGCATGACGGTCAGCCACGGCGATGCACTGCCCGAAGACAAGGTGCTGCAGCAGGTGACGCGGCTTGGCTACGCCATCGCCAGGGCGGAAGCCAAGATCGACAGGCGTGCTTCAGTGGCCAAGGCACGTGATCATGCTGATCACGATCATGAAGGCCACGACCATGGCGGCGAGCCGGTCGGCAAGCGGGCTACCGGCGGTTCTACCCATCTCCACGGCGATGCCGAGCCGGGGCAGGCGTGGTGGCGCAGCCGTCGCGCGGCGCTGACGCTGGCCTGTGCTGCAGCGCTTCTTGCCGCCTACGGCATCGGTCATCTGTTTCCGGCGGCCGAGCGCTGGGTCTTCCTGGCCGCACTGCTGGTTGGCCTGGTGCCGATCGCCCGGCGCGCGCTGACGGCGGCACTGGCCGGCACGCCGTTCTCGATCGAGATGCTGATGACCATCGCCGCCGGCGGTGCGGTGATGATCGGCGCCACCGAGGAAGCCGCCGCCGTGGTTGTGCTGTTCCTGATCGGCGAAATGCTGGAAGGCGTCGCTGCCGGTCGGGCACGGGCCAGCATCCAGGGCCTGGCCGACCTGGTGCCGAAGACGGCAATTGTCGAGCGGGCAGGCGGCACGGTCGAAGTCCCTGCGGAAGACCTTGCCGTCGGCGATGTGATCGTGGTGCGGCCAGGTGATCGTATCCCGGCCGATGGCAAGATCGTCGAGGGAGCGAGCGCTATCGACGAAGCGCCTGTGACCGGCGAGAGCACGCCCAAGCGCAAGGGTGTCACGGACGGTGTCTTCGCCGGCACGATCAGCACCGACGGTGTGCTCAAGGTTCGGGTGACGGCAGCAGCGTCGGACAACACAATCGCCCGCGTGGTGCGGCTGGTGGAGGAAGCGCAGGAGGCCAAGGCGCCGACCGAGCGCTTCATCGATCGCTTCTCACGGTATTATACGCCTGCTGTGCTGGTGGTTGGGGCGCTGGTGACGCTGCTGCCGCCGCTCGTCGCCGGCGGCGACTGGAACGAATGGATCTACAAAGGCCTGGCGATCCTGTTGATCGGCTGCCCCTGCGCGTTGGTCATCTCGACGCCGGCGGCGCTCGCCGCCGGTCTGGCGACCGGCGCGCGGCATGGCCTGTTGATGAAGGGCGGTGCCGTGCTGGAAGGCTTTCGCCGGATCACCGCCGTCGCCTTCGACAAGACCGGTACGCTGACCGCGGGCAAACCGGTGGTGACCGAAATCGTGGCCTATGGGCGCGACGAACGCACCGTGCTGGCGCTGGCGGCAGCACTTGAGCAGGGCTCCAGCCATCCCCTCGCGGTGGCCATACTGGACAAGGCCAAGGCCGCCAAGGCGCCGGTGCCGCCTGCCTTGGCCGCGAAGGCGATTCCAGGCAAAGGCGTCGAGGGCAGCGTCGGCGGCGTCGCGGTCTTCCTCGGCTCCGGTCAGGCGGCGGGCGAACGCGCTGCGATGACCGAGGCGCAGCGGCTTGCCATCGACAGCCTCAACGGCCAGGGCAAGACAGTCTCGGCGCTGGTGGCCGGTGGCGTGGTGGCCGGGCTGATCGCCATGCGCGACGAGCCGCGGCCGGATGCGGCGGCCGGCATTGCGGCGCTGAAGGCCGAAGGCATCCGCGCTGTGATGCTGACCGGCGACAACCGACGCACGGCCGAAGCCATTGCCGCTTCGCTCGGTATCGAGGCGCGGGCTGAGCTCTTGCCTCAGGACAAGCTGCGCATCGTCGGCGAATTGCAGCGCGGGGGGCTGAGGGTGGCCAAGGTCGGCGACGGCATCAACGACGCACCGGCGCTCGCCGCCGCCGACATCGGCATTGCCATGGGCGGCGGCACCGATGTGGCGTTGGAGACGGCCGATGCTGCGATCCTGCATGGCCGGGTCATGGATGTCGCGCGCATGGTGCGGCTGTCGCGGGCGGTGATGGCCAACATCGGCCAGAACATTGCCGTTGCTCTGGGGCTGAAGGCGGTGTTCCTGGTTACCACCATCGCTGGCATCACCGGCCTGTGGCCGGCGATCCTGGCCGACACCGGCGCCACCGTGCTGGTCACCGCCAACGCCATGCGACTGCTGCGCTGGCGCGGATAAATTTCCTGTTTCTGTGCCCAGTCAGTTGCCGGCCTACGGCGCATGACCTCTCCGGATCGTGCTCTACTCGGCTGGGGCCGTCAGTGGCGGCGTGGCGTTGCTGCGCCCCTCCCAGACATAAGAGGCGAGCGCCACCGCGACGGCGACCAGCATGGCGATGGCGCCAAGCAGCGGCAGGCTGCGGTAGCCATAGCCGGCATTCAGCATCGCTGCGCCCAGCGATGCGGCAAGAGCGATGCCCACATTGAAGCCGGATGGAATGAGCGAGGAAGCGAGATTGGACGCATCAGCCGTCCAGGCCAGGATGCGGGTCTGGATCGGTGTACCGATGGCGAAGTTGAGACCGCCCCAGATGACGATCGCCACAACCATCGGCAAGGGGTAGGGGCTGACGGCATAGATCACCGCCAGCGTCACTGCCTGCAGGGCCAGCATGGTGATCAGCGACGGCATCAGATTCCAGTCGGAGAGCTTGCCGCCAAGGAAGACGCCGAGCGTGGCGCCGACGCCGTTGAGCAGCAGCACCCACGGCACCAGGCTTTCATCAAGGCCGGTGATTTCGAGCAATGTCGGCGTGATGTAGGTGAACAGGCCGAACTGGCCGATCATCAGCATCAGCATCAGGATCAGCGAGGTCCAGACCTGCTGGCGCGCCAGCACGCGAACCTCGCGCGCCAGGCCGGCGGGCTTGGCCTGATATCCGGTGGTGCGCGGTAAAAGCGCTGCCATGGCAAGCGTTGCCACGACACCCAGCGCACCCATCACCCAGAAGGTCGCGCGCCAGCCCCAGATGTTGCCGATCGCGGTGCCGGACGGCACGCCGATGACGTTGGAGACGGTGAGCCCGGACAGGATGACGGCGACCGCCATGCCGCGCTGGTCCTCGCGCACGAGACCGACCGCCACGACCATCGCGACGCCGAAATAGGCGCCATGCGCTATCGCCACGGCAATGCGCAACAGCAGCATCGAGGTGAAATCGGGCGCCAGCGCGCAGGCCGCCTGGCCGATGGTGAAGGCGACGGCAAGGCCGAGCAGCAAGGTCTTGCGCGGCAGCGACTTGGTGGCGAGCGCCAGCAGGGGACCGCCGATGGCGATGCCGCAGGCATAGCCCGAGACGAGATAGCCGGCCGATGGAACCGAGACACCAAGCCCCTCCGCCACTTGCGGCAGCACGCCGGCGATGACGAATTCGGTGGTGCCGAAAGCGAAGGCGGCGATGAACAGGGCGATGAGCGGAAGCGACATGGCGGGAGTTGGATCCTCGAGTGCTGGCCTCAAACCACGGATGGGCGTCGCGGGCAATCCAGAAATTGTTGGCGCCGCTTTAGCTTTTCTAGACTCGACTTCTCGTGTCACCCAGTCGCGTGGCGACTGGATGAGGGGGCGCCCAGTGGCGCCTGGGTCGCTACGCCGGGGTCTTGCGTCCGTATGGAATCTTGAGCCACGCCCGCTCGTGGAAATAATAGAGCAGCGACTTGGTAACGACCTCGGTCAGGCCGATGGTTGCGGCGAGCTTGATGCTTCCCGTCACCACCAGCGAAATGATCATCGTGTCGATGGTGCCGGTCACACGCCAGGAAAGCGCCTTGGCGAAACTGCGCGAATGGGTGTCCATCGATTTCCTCCGAAAGGCTGGGCCAGCCGACCCTTATCCCGACTGGTGGAAACAGAGCAAAGATATTTTGCCGCCGAAGCGAGGACGGTGCGTGATCGCGTCGTCGATCAGCTCGCTTTCAGCCGCGATCCGGTGAGCAGGCCGCGCTCTTCCAGCACCGGATAGGCCATCGACGCCAAAAGCGAGTTGATCTGCTTCAGGTCGCGGATGGTGTCGAGATGGATCGAGCTGGTCTCGACGCTCTTGGCGGTGCCGTCGCGCAGCCGCACGAAATGGCTGGCGCTGGTTTCCTTCTCGCGGTCGCGCAGCTGGTCCTTTTCCAGCACCAACTGGCGGGCGGTCTCGGGATCGCGTGATACCAGCACGTTGAAGGCGAGCCGAGCATTGGCCAGCACCGAAGCGTGGAAAGCGCATAGCTCGCGCCAGCCCTCGGGCGTGAACTCAAGCCCGCGCTCGAGCTTCTTCTTCACATGCACCAGCATGTTGCGCACGATGATGTCGCCGACCTGCTCCAGCTTGACGCAGGCGCCGATCAGCTCCTGGCAGCGCAGCGCCTCGTCCTCGGTCAGCGGATTCCTGGTAAGCTTGGCCAGATAGAGCTTGATCGCCGCGTGCTTGCGGTCGACGCGGTCGTCGAGTGCTGCCAGTGCCTTGATCTTGTCGGCATCGGCGCTCTCGTACAGCTCGATGATGCGCTTGAGCATGATCTCGACGGTCTCGCAGACCCGCACCACCTCGCGCGTGGCATTGGCCAATGCCTGGCTTGGAACGTCCAGCGCGCTCTCGTTGAGCGCGGAAAGCTCGACGACATCGAGTGTGGCAGCCGGCGCCGGTTTGGTGCCGAGTGCCACGATCTTCTCCGAGGCGCGGTAGACGAACCCGGCCAGCGGCAGGCCGGCGAGCAGGATCAGCACATTGAACAGGATGTGAGCGTTGACGATCTGGTCCGCCGCCGTCGCGCCGAGGAAGGCGACGTGCGGCCTGAAGGTCATGAACAGGATCAGCACGACCAGCGAGCCAAGCCCGCGCATCAGGAGATTGCCGATCGGCACGACGCGCACGGCAGGCCCGGCCGAACGGGTCAGCATCGGAGCGATGATCGAGGATCCGAGGTTGACGCCGAGGATGAGGACGACGCCGAGTTCCGGCGTGATCAGGCCACGGCCGGCCAGCGTCGCCATCAACAGAACCGCCGCGATACTCGACTGGAACAGCCAGGTGATCAGCGCCGCCAACAGATAGGCGGTGATGGAATCGCTGGAGAAGTAATTGATGATGACCGGCATGAGCTGGCTGTTGCGCAGCGGCTCCGATGCCTGGCCGATCATTTCCAGCGACAGGATCAAAAGGCCGATACCGACCAGGATGCGGCCGGACTGGCGCCAGTCGCGCCGCTCGGTGGCCATGAACATCACCGTGCCGGTGATCAGGCAGAGCGGCACCAGCAGGGTGAGATCGAAGGTCAGCAGCTTGACCACCAGCGCCGAGCCGATTTCCGCACCACGCACGGCAAGCTGCCCGGCGGCGCCCGAGACGATGCCAGAGCCGGCGAAGGAGCCGACCAGTAGTGTGACGGCGGTGGAGCTTTGCAGGGCGATGGCGAGGCCGGTGCCGGCTAGCACCGCCATGATCGGATTGCGCATGGTGGCGCGCAGACGATGGCGCAGCACGTCGCCATAGGCGCGCTCTACGCCGGTTTTCACCATGCGGGTGGCAAACAGCATCAGCGCCACGGCGCCGGCCAGATGCAGAAGGACGACGGAACCGCTCATGTCGCCGCCTGCATGCGGACCGGGTGCGCGATGCGAACAGCGCGGCGATCAGTGGGGAAAACGAGCGTGCGAATCATGTTCATGGCAGTGACCGATAATGACTGTGATACATTAGCCGGGTAATAAAATCTTGTCGATTTCAAGGGCCGTTGCGCCGCGACAGGCGGTGTCGGAAAATGGACGGACGCGCAAATGGTTGCATAGCGAGGCTGCTGTGGCGCGGTGGATCGCGCGCGTTTGGCTGCGATCTTTGCGAGGATGTTCAACTCTCCTAAATAAGCGAAGGAATTCATTGCACAATTGTAATGCGGACGTTCAGTTTCGGTTCATCGGTGGGTCACTATCCCTTGGGCATCGACAACCAAGGAGACTTCCAATGAAACGCATTGTCCTTTCCGCTCTCGCTTTCTCGATACTGGCCGCCACGTCGCTCGCCGGCCAGGCCGCGCCGATGAATGCGCCGAACGCCCCGCAGTCGACCTACAGCCAGGTCGACTGGCAGAAGCCCGGCAAGCACGTCGACGTCAGGAAGCGTGTCGTGAAGAAGAAGATCGTCGTGAAGCGCAGCCATTGGCGCAATGGCCAGAAGTATTCCGGTTGGAGGCAGCACCGGCCGATCCGCGACTATGGCCGCTATGGCCTGCATCGCCCAGGCCGCGGCCAGGAGTGGATCCGCGTCGGCAACGACTATGTGCTGGTCGGCGTTCTCTCCGGCGTCATTTTCGGCGCGCTTGCCGGGCAGTAAATCTCGTCTGGGCCAGCACCCTGTTGGAGGTGAAAGAAAGGCGGCCCGCAACGGCCGCCTTTTTTGCCCTGTGGAAACCGGGCATCGTCCGCATTAGGGGTCGTCGGATTCCGCGGGCATGATTATATGGTGGGGAAACGAGTTTCCCGATGCGCTTTCCGCCCGCCTTCCTCGACGAGATACGCGACCGCGTGCCGATTTCATCGGTGATCGGCCAGCGCGTTGCGTGGGACAGGAAGAAGACCAACGCGCCGCGCGGCGATTATTGGGCCTGCTGCCCGTTCCATGGCGAGAAGAGCCCGTCCTTCCACTGCGAGGACAAGAAAGGCCGCTACCATTGTTTCGGCTGCTCGGTGTCGGGCGATCATTTCAAGTTCCTCACCGAACTCGACGGCATGAGCTTTCCCGAAGCAGTCGAGAAGATCGCCGACATGGCCGGCGTGCCGATGCCGGTTCGCGACGCGCAGGAGGAGCAGCGCGAAAAGGAACGCGCCAGCCTGACCGATGTCATGGAGATGGCGACCGCCTTCTTCCAGGAGCGCCTGCAGGGGCCGGAGGGCGCGAAAGCCCGCGCTTATCTGCGCGATCGGGGGCTGACACCGGCGACGCAGCAATCGTTCCGGCTCGGCTTCGCGCCCGACAGCCGCAATGCGCTGAAGGAGCATCTCGCCGCCAGGGGTGTTCCCAAAGCCGATATCGAGGCCTGCGGGCTGGTGCGGCATGGTGACGACATTCCGGTCTCCTATGACTGGTTCCGCGACCGCATCATGTTCCCGATCCCGGATTCGCGTGGCAAGATCATTGCTTTCGGGGGCCGCGCGCTGGCGCCGGATGCGCTGGCCAAATACATGAACTCGCCCGACACCGAGCTCTTCCACAAGGGCAATGTGCTCTACAATTTCGCCCGCGCCCGCAAGGCGCTGGCCAAGGGCGGCACGGTCATTGCCGTCGAAGGCTATATGGACGTGATCGCGCTGGCGCAGGCCGGCTTCGAGAATGTCGTGGCGCCGCTCGGCACGGCACTCACCGAAAACCAACTCGAGCTGTTGTGGCGCATGGCCGGCGAGCCGGTGTTGTGCTTCGACGGTGACAAGGCCGGCCTGAAGGCTGCCTGGCGGGCCGCCGACATGGCCCTGCCGGCGGTGCAGGCGGGGCGCTCTGCGCGCTTCGCGCTGCTGCCGGAAGGCAAGGATCCCGACGACCTGGTCAAGGCCGAAGGGCCGGACGCGTTCCGTTCCGTGCTGGCGGATGCGCGGCCGCTGGCCGACCTTCTGTGGATGCGCGAAACGGCCGGCGGCGTCTTCGACACGCCGGAGCGGCGGGCCGAGCTCGAAAAGACGTTGCGCGAATTGACGAGCCGCATCCGCGACGAAAGCCTTCGCTATCACTATCAACAGGAGATGCGCGAGCGCGTGCTGAGCTTCTTCGGCGCCCAGCGCGGTACAAGGCAAGGCCGCCAGGATGGGCGGCCGGGCCAGGGCAAGGCGCCGCCGCCGGGCGGACAATTCGCCAAGGCCGGCGGCGGACGCACGCCGATCACCGAGAGCCTCGGCCGTTCGGCGCTGGTCAAGCGCGGCAGCGAGGGGATGTCGATGCGCGAGGCGACGATCATCGTCGCGCTGGTCAACCATCCGGTGCTGATCGACGAGAATTTCGCACATATCGAGTTTCTCGATCTCGCCAACTCCGATCTGAGGCGGCTGCACGCCGCCATCCTCGACGCGATGGCGCATGACATGGCCAATGACCGTCAGGCCGTGGTGGCAATGATCGAGCGCGCCGGCTGCGCCGAGATCTGGGAGCGGGCGGTCGGGCTGATCCGGCGAATGCGGCATTGGCCGGCACTGGAGACCGCAGCCCTCGAGGATGCCCGCGACGCTTTCAGCCAGGCCCTGCACTTGCAGCGCAGCGCGCGCACCTTACATAAGGAACTGAAACAGGCGGAAGCGGCGCTCGCCACCGATCCCACAGACGAAAACTACCGGCACCTGATCGAAATTCAGGCGCAATTTCAGGATGTACAAGCGACGGAAGCGCTGATCGAAGGATTCGGCGTATCCTCGGGCAGAGCCGGGCGGGCTTAAAGCATGATCCCGAAAAGTGGGAACCGGTTTTCTCGGACAAACGGAAACCGTTTGTCCAGAGATCGTGCTTCCACCAAAAGAAAGACAGAGCCCTTGCCGGCCCATAGGGCAGGGACGGGCTCGGCAAGAGAGTGAAATGTGAAAGCGCTGTTGCGCGTCCAAATGGCGCGTGGCGGGGCTAAGTCGGGTAATTGATTCGCTTTTTTCATGCGAATCATGCGAGAGGCGCTTGACCTTCCGGCAGAATGGCGGAATCAGGACGATTCGAAACGTTAACCCGCACCCGCGTCGACGGGAAATAAGCGATGTGAGGTACTGGTCACTGGACAGGCAGGCTGCCTGCCACAGATATCAGGGTTAATCTGGACTTAACGAGAGATGCAGTTACTGGCCCGGTGAAGCGCGACTCATAAGCGAGCGCATCCGATTTGACCGGTCCGACAGCTTACGCGGCTTTGATGTTCGGCCGCTAGGAGAAGATAAAGACTATGGCGACAAAGGAAAAGGAAGAGGTCGAAACCGAACGCGAAGGCGCCACCGATGGCCCTCTGCTCGACCTTTCCGATGATGCTGTCAAGAAGATGATCAAGGCCGCCAAGAAGCGCGGCTATGTCACCATGGACGAGCTGAATTCGGTGCTGCCCTCCGAGGAAGTGACCTCCGAGCAGATCGAGGACACGATGGCGATGCTGTCCGACATGGGCATCAACGTGGTCGAGGACGACGAGCAGGGCGAAGAGCCCGAGGCCGCAGACACCGCGGCCGATGCCGAGGAAGACGCCAACGAGCTGGCCGAGCAGACTGGCACCGCCGTTGCCGCCACCACCACCAAGAAAGAGCCGACCGACCGCACCGACGATCCGGTGCGCATGTATCTACGCGAGATGGGCTCGGTCGAGCTTCTGTCGCGCGAGGGCGAAATCGCCATCGCCAAGCGCATCGAGGCCGGCCGCGAGACGATGATCGCAGGCCTGTGCGAAAGCCCGCTGACCTTCCAGGCCATCATCATCTGGCGCGACGAGCTCAACGAATCCAAGATCCTGCTGCGCGAGATCATCGATCTCGAAGCCACCTATGCAGGCCCCGAGGCCAAGCAGGCGCCGGTGGTGGAGCGCATCGAGGAAGCCAAGGTCGAGGACAAGCCGCGCCGTTCGCGCGACGAGGAAGACGACGTCACCAATGTCGGCGCCGACACGCGCGGGCTGGTCGATGACGACGAGGAAGACGAGGACGAGGCCAGCCTGTCGCTGGCGGCGATGGAAGCGGAACTCCGACCCCAGGTGATGGAGACGCTCGACGTCATCGCCGACACCTACAAGAAGTTGCGCAAACTGCAGGACCAGCAGGTCGAGAACCGGCTGGCCGCGGCCGGCACGCTGTCGCCCAGCCAGGACCGCCGGCTGAAGGAACTGAAGGACCAGCTGATCAAGGCCGTGAAGTCGCTGTCGCTCAACACGGCGCGCATCGAGGCGCTGGTCGAGCAGCTCTACGACATCAACAAGCGCCTAGTGCAGAACGAAGGCAAGCTCCTGCGGCTCGCCGAAAGCTACGGCGTGCGCCGCGAGGAATTCCTGAAGGAATATCAGGGCTCGGAGCTCGACCCGAACTGGACGCGCGCGATCGGCAACCTGACCTCGCGCGGCTGGAAGGAATTCACCAAGAACGAGAAGGACGCCATCCGCGACCTGCGCGCCGAAATCCAGCATCTGGCCACCGAAACGGCGATCTCGATCCTGGAATTCCGCAAGATCGTCAACCAGGTGCAGAAGGGCGAGCGCGAAGCCGCGATCGCCAAGAAGGAAATGGTCGAGGCCAATCTGCGTCTCGTCATCTCCATCGCCAAGAAATACACCAATCGCGGCCTGCAGTTCCTCGACCTGATCCAGGAAGGCAATATCGGCCTGATGAAGGCGGTCGACAAATTCGAATACCGCCGCGGCTACAAGTTCTCGACTTACGCGACATGGTGGATCCGGCAGGCGATCACGCGTTCGATCGCCGACCAGGCGCGCACCATCCGTATTCCGGTGCACATGATCGAGACGATCAACAAGATCGTGCGCACCTCGCGCCAGATGCTGCACGAGATCGGCCGTGAGCCGACGCCGGAAGAGCTGGCCGAAAAACTCGCCATGCCGCTCGAAAAAGTGCGCAAGGTGCTGAAGATCGCCAAGGAGCCGATCTCGCTCGAAACGCCAGTCGGCGACGAGGAGGATTCGCATCTGGGCGATTTCATCGAGGACAAGATGGCGATCCTGCCGATCGACGCGGCGATCCAGGCTAATCTGCGCGAGACCACCACGCGCGTGCTGGCCTCGCTGACGCCGCGCGAGGAGCGCGTGCTGCGCATGCGCTTCGGCATTGGCATGAACACCGACCATACGCTGGAAGAGGTCGGCCAGCAGTTCTCGGTCACCCGCGAGCGCATCCGCCAGATCGAAGCCAAGGCGCTGCGCAAGCTCAAGCACCCGAGCCGCAGCCGGAAGCTCAGGAGCTTCCTGGATAGCTGAGCTCGGACGGCGTCGTCGCCGGCCAGCTCGATTCATGGCGATACCGATGCCTGCTGCGGTGTGCTCATCGAAGGACGTCAAGCGGACCCCAGTCAACGAGGCGAAGGCGTCGGGCGTCCACATGTTCTCGAACTACCACAACGGCACGTTCAGGCGCGTCCCCTTGACGATGATGCCGCCCCGGTTGCCGATCTCTATTGAGCCATAACGCTGTCTGAAGCTGTCAGGCAGCGGTCGGTCGCCCGGCACTGACAACCACAGACGCAGCATATGGCGCCGCTTGTCCGGGTCTGGCCAATCCCGAAAGCCGATGCGGTCGTGAAGCAGCGAATGATTGTAGACGAACTGCATGTCGCCGGGCCGCAGCCGCATCGACAGGTTTAGTCTGGGATCATTGGCAAGGCTGTCGAAGAGATCCAGCGCTTCGACATGCGCGGCGCTGAGCCGCATGGCATCCGGAAAGCGTTGCGCGCTGTCGATGTACTGGCGCTGATAGATGCCGGTCAGCAATCCCGCATGCCAGTTGAGGACCGGGATTTCGAAGTAGGGTTTTTCCCCTTCCGGTATCTCGCCGCGCCGGTCGGTGGCGATCGGATCAAACAGCAGGCGGGTGAGGTCGGGCCGTTTCTTGCGCATCTCGTTGTAGATCGTCACTGTGCTCACCAGCAGGGACTCGCCGCCTTGCATGGCATCGCGCAGGCAGAGCAAACCGACAACATCGGCGGAGTCGGTGTGAAACGTCTGGCGCTCAGAGGTCTGGTAGATGCGCGTCGTGGCGTCCCTGGCGTCGGCGCCTATGTCGCGGACGTGGCCCAGGATGTGGCCCTGGGCATTCTGGGATCGTGCGCTTCCCAGATGCGCGCCAATCCCGCAGAAAATCGTTGCCGCCATTTGCGCGGAATATCTCTCGACCGGGAGACCGCGAAGCACCTCGAACCCAATGCCTGCGATCAGTTTTTTGCGAAGGGCGGCAAGATGGCCGGCAAGCCGGGGCAAGGGGAAGTCACCCTTGGTCAGGTTGCCGATGTCCTGCGAGCGGGCGAGAAAGCCGGTTGCCGCCAACTCCAGTTCCGCCACGTCGCGCGCGTCCAGTCCGACCAGCCAATGCTCAGGATGCTTCGCCATGTCCTCGCCGGTCCATGCGGCAGGACTTTCGATCGATTCCGGCGGCAGGTCGATGGTCTCGCGCATGAAGCTCTCCGGCGGCTGGATCGGTCTCGGATGCCGGCTGTTGATTCCCACCAGATCGACGGCCACGACGGAGATTGCCGCAATCAGGCGGGTTTTAAAACCGGCTTTCCCTGGTCGGCGCCGACCGTCTTACGGCCGTCGCTTTGCCGCCGCCTTGCGGGGCTCGCCTTTACCCAGCAACAGGGTGTCGGCGCGGTAGTCCTTGCATGATGTTCGCCGCGGGAGGATAATTTCGCGTCGGATGCATTTTCTGGGCGACAAACCCGGATGCCCGCCCCGGCGAAGCCGCCGTGCTCCGTGGCCCGGAGGGAGGTGTGCATGACAAGCTACATCGTGCTGATGAACTGGACGGAACAGGGCGCCAGAAATGTGCGCGATTCACCGAAGCGACTCGACGCCGCCAGGAAGCAGCTGGGAGACATGGGCGGATCGTTCAAGGCGTTCTACCTGACCATGGGTGAATACGACATGGTGGCCGTGGTCGAAGCGCCCGACGACGCGGTGCTGGCTCGCTTCTCGCTGATGCTGGCGGCGGCCGGCAACATCAGGACGCGGACGCTGAAAGCCTTCCCCGAATTTGCCTACCGCGAGATCATCACCTCGCTCGGATAGAGCCGTCAGAATAGCGCGGAGGCTGAAGCGCTTCAGGTCCTTGTTTAATGCATGTCACCCAAAACCACTGCGCAGTTTTGGGCGACATGCATTAGGATGCGGCCATGTCCGAACCGAATTCACATGCGCATCTGTGGCCCGGCGTGCCGCTTGCTCTTGGCTCCGCCATCCTGTTCGGCGCTGCGCCGCCGCTGTGCAAGCTGCTGCTCGATAGCGTCAATCCCTTCATGCTGGCCGGTCTGCTCTATCTTGGCGCCGGCGCCGGGCTGGCCCTCTATCGTCTGCTGCGCGGCACCGGCGCTGGCGAGGCGCAGCTGACCGCCAGGGACATGCCATGGCTGGTGCTGGCGATTGGCGCCGGCGGCATCGTCGCACCGGTGCTGCTGATGTTCGGCCTCGGCCTCAACACCGCATCCAGTTCCGCGCTGCTGCTTAATCTCGAAGGGTTGGCGACGATGGCGATCGCCTGGCTCGTCTACCGCGAGAATGTCGACCGCCGCCTGCTCCTGGGCGCCTTCGCTATCCTTACAGGCGCCGTTCTGCTGTCGTGGCAAGGTGAGGGCGTTGCCTTCAACCTTGGTGCCGTGCTCGTCGCCGTGGCGTGCCTGGCGTGGGGGCTGGACAACAATTTCACCCGCAAGATCTCGGCCACCGACCCTGTGGTGATCGCCATGCTCAAAGGACTGGTGGCGGGTGTCGTCAATATCGGGCTGGCGCTCGCCGGCGGGGCTTCGTTTCCGCCAGCGTCGATCGTCGCGGTCACCGCGGCCGTCGGCTTCTTTGCCATCGGGGTCAGCCTGGTGATGTTCATCGTAGCGCTGCGTCATCTCGGCACGGCACGGACAGGGGCGTATTACTCGCTCGCCCCCTTTATCGGCGCGCTGCTGGCAATCGCCATCCTGGGTGACGCCGTCACGCTCAAGCTGGCGGTCGCCGGGCTTCTGATGGGCTTCGGCCTCTGGCTGCATCTGTCGGAACGCCATGAGCACGAGCACGACCACGAGGAACTGGAACACGGGCACAGCCATGTGCATGACGAGCACCACCAGCACCATCATGACGGACCGGTTAGCGAGCCGCATTCGCACTGGCACCGGCATGCGCCCATGCGCCACCGGCATCCGCATTATCCCGACTTGCACCACAGGCATGGCCACGGCTGAGCATGATCCCTGAAAACAGGTGCCGGTTTTTGGAAGAATCATGCCCGAGCAACGGACCAAGCCTTTGCTGATCGTCTGGTACAACACACGCTGCCCGGTTTGCGATGCCGGCATCAGCCGGCAAAAGCGGCGGTTGATCGAAGCGGTCAAGGCTGGGCGGATCGCGTTTCGCGACATCAATCTTGAACCGGCAGCACTTGCCGGATTCGGCGCGTCCCTTGAGGATGTCCGCCGCCGGCTGCACGCCACCGACGCCGACGGCCGACTGCTGGTCGGCGCCGATGTGGCGGTTGCCGTGTGGCTGATAACGCCGGGCGAGGGCTGGCTGGCGATGGCATTCGGCAATCCGGTCGCTTTGCCGCTGACGCGGTTTGCCTATGATCGGTTCGCCGACCTGCTCTACGCTTGGAACCGGCGCAAGGGCCGCTGGTAGCGGTTCCTCGTCGGTGACCGGGGCGAATGGAGGTCCCGAACCATTGGCGGACCTCCCTCTGCCTGACCCTATCGGCCGGCCGGTTCGCAGAGCGCGCCGACGATGCGGCGCACCATCGGCAGCACCAGCAGCAGCGTTGGAAACGCCACCAGCCAGGACAGACCCCAGGCGGTCATCCAGATCGTCGGCAGGCCGGGGTGGAAACCGAGGCTTTTCAGCGTCGAGATGAATGAGACAATGAAGGTCATCAACAGCGACAGCACCAGCGGGCTGAGGATGGTAGCATAGCGCGCAGGCAGCTTCCTGCGCCGATTTCTTGCAGTCATTTCGGGAGTTTCCCTGAAGTGTCCGGTCCGTCGCATTTGGCATCCATTCGCCGGTTATCGGCGCAATTGCCCGGAAAGACCGGGGTTGGATGCGTTGCTTGACGTTAGACGCTTACGGAGCAGCCGTGGCGCTCGCGGGCCTTCTAGCGGCGCGTTCCGGCAAAAGCAAGCCTCTGGCGCAGCATTCAGATACATCGTAAGATATATCTTGACTCCAGCGATTGGTGCGCCTAATTAAGATATATCGTAAGATAGAACTCAAGGAGCAATCAATGCACAAGCAATTCGGGCACAATCATTTCGGCGAGCGCATTTTCATGCACATGGCCGGCAAGTTCGGCGGCCGTGGCGGCGGCTTTGGCCCGTTCGGCCATGGCGGTCGTGGCGGCGGACGCGGCGGGCCGGGCGACATGTTCCGCGCCGGGCGCATGCTGGCCGACGGCGATCTCAAGCTGATCACGCTGTCGCTGCTGGCCGAGGCACCGCGCCACGGCTACGATATCATCAAGGCGCTGGAAGAGCGCACCAGCGGCATCTACAGCCCGAGCCCGGGCGTGGTCTACCCGACGCTGACCTTCCTGGAAGAGGCCGGTTATGCCGCTTCCGCCGCCGACGGCAACAAGAAGGTGTTTTCGATCACCGAAGCCGGGCAGGCGCATCTCAACGACAACCGCGAGATGATCGACGGCGTGCTCGACCACCTCGAACGCTTCGGCCGCAAGATGGCCAAGGCGCGCGACTGGTTCGGCTGGAACGACGAGAGCGAAGAGGGCGGGCGTCGCGGCGGTCGTGGTGGCCGCTCGGAAGCGCGCGACGAATTCCGCGCCGTGCGTCACCGGCTGCGTGCGGCTCTCGGCGACTTCGTCGATGCCCCGGCCGACAAGCAGGCCGAGGCGATCGCCATTCTCGAAGGTGCCGCCGAGGCGCTGGAAGCACTGTCGCGCGGCTGACCGCTTCCGGCCCAGCCGGACACAGCCCTTGCCCGCTCAGCCAAGGACCGATAGTGAAAATCATCCCGCGTCACACTATGTGGTGCGGGATGATTGCTGTTGGAGGAAGCCCCATGTCTTTTCTGAAGCGTCTTTTTGGCGGCGGTGGCGGTGCCGATGCGGGTGAGCCAGCGACTGTAGCACCGGCCAAGCAGGTCGAGCACAAGGGTTTTCTGATCAGCGCCACGCCCTACAAGGCGGATGGCCAGTACCAGACCTGCGGCGTCGTCTCCAAGGAGATCGATGGCGTCATCAAGGAACACAAATTCATCCGCGCCGACCGCTTCGCCGGGCTCGACGACGCCGTCGACATCTCGATCAAGAAAGGCATCCAGCTGGTCGACGAGCAGGGCGAGCGGATCTTCGGGTAGGGCTGGACTGGTCGAGGGCGACCGTCGACCTTGCGCCACCTGTTTGACATTTGCTCCCCTTACACGTGGCTGCCTTTGACCGCTCTGTTCAGTTCCTGTTCCAGATCCACCAGCTCCTTGCCGCCCGCCATCAGATTGAGCAACTGATCGCGATCGATTTCGCTTTTCGCGTAGGTGCCGGTGCTTCTGCCGCGCTTCAACAAAGTAAAGCGGTCGCCGACCACATAGGCGTGATGAACGTTATGGGAAATGAAGATGACGCCGATGCCGCGCGCCTTGGACTGGACGACGAGCTTTAGAACCACGGATGCCTGATGGACCCCCAGCGCCGATGTCGGCTCGTCCAGGATCAGCACCTTGGCGCCGAAATAAACGGCGCGGGCGATGGCAAGGCACTGCCGTTCCCCGCCCGAAAGCGTGCCGACGGGCTGTTCGGGATCGCGCAGCTGGATGCCCATCGCCGACATTTCGTCATACGCGGTGCGGTTGGCGAACTCGGCGTCAAACTGGCTGATCGGGCCGAACTTGCGCATCGGCTCGCGGCCGAGAAAAAAGTTTCGCGCCACGCTCATGAGCGGTACCAAAGCCAGGTCCTGGTAGACAGTTGCGATGCCGCTGTTGCGGGTATCGGCCGGCGACGCAAACCTTGTCGGCTTGCCTTGGACGCGGATTTCACCCTCGTCGGGCGCGTAGACGCCGGACAGCGTCTTAATCAGCGTCGACTTGCCCGCGCCGTTGTCGCCAAGCAGGCAATGGACCTCGCCGGGACATACGTCGAACGACACATCCTTCAGCGCAACGACCGACCCGAAATACTTGCTGACCGACTTCAGTTCGACATAGGGCTCGGCCATCACCGGCTCCTCATGGCGCGGTTGCGCACATAGCTGTTGAACAGCACGGCGATGACCATCATGGCGCCCATGAACAGCTTGAACCAGTCCGTGTCTATGCCGGTGTAGAAGATGCCCATCTGCACCACGCCGAAGATCAATGCGCCGAACATGGCGCCGACGGCCGATCCGTAGCCGCCGGTGAGCAGCGTGCCGCCGATGACGACGGCTATGATGGCCTCGAATTCCTTCTGGGTGCCGCGCAAAGTGTCGGCCGACCCGGTGACCAGGACCTGGATCGCAGCAAAGAGCGCGGCCGCCATGGCCGTCATGACGAACAGCGTGATCTTGGTGCGCGCCACCGGCACACCGAGATTGCGCGCGGCGTTGGCTTCACCGCCCGCGGCGAAGATCCAGTTGCCGAAGCGGCTGCGCGTCAGCAACCAGGTGCAGATCAAGGTCAATGCGATCCACCAGACAATCGACACCGGAATGCCGGAAATCGACGGCAGTCCGTCCGCCCGCTTGCCGACCAGGCCGATGTCCGAAAGCCAGGCGATCAGGCCGGAAAACACCTGCCCCGAAAACAGGCTGTTGAGAGGATCGTTCAACGCCAGTTCATGCACGCCGGAAACCTGGGTCCGCCCGGATATGCCGCGCGTGAGACCGAGTGTCAGGCCACGCAGCATGAACAGGCTTCCGAGCGTCACGATGAAGGAGGGCAGCCCGGTCTTGACGACGGCGAGCCCGTTGAGCGCACCGATACCGCCGCAAACAGCGAAGGAAAACAGCAGCGAAAGCCAGATGGGCCAGCCCCAGAATACGGAAGGGATCGCGATCAGGATCCCGGCAAAGCCAATCATCGAACCAACCGACAGGTCGAACTCGCCCGCGATCATCAACAGGGCCACGGGTGCGGCGAGAATGCCAAGCTGGGCCGAGACCTCGAGGAAATTGATGATCCCCTTGGCACTGAAAAGCCCCGTATTTCCCGCCGTGATGGCGAAGAACACAAAGACCAGAACGGTCCCGGCCGCCGCGCCAAGTTCCGGCCTGCTCAACAGGCGGCTCAGGCGGGAGACGGACCGGATCCGCTCGTCGCGAACCTCTGCAGCCATGGATGCGTTACCTTCATCAGTGAAAGCGGCCGGGCCGGGGCCCGGCCGCCAGCGGTTAACGCTTGCCCTGTTTTGCCAGATCGATGACCGAGGCGGCAGTATCCTTGGTGACGAAACCGGGGCCTGTCGGATAGTCGGCGATCGGCATGATCTTGTACTTCTTCCAAAGGTCGAACATCGCGACCGGGATATAGCCCATGGCATATTGCTGGGCGTCAATGCCCCACTCCATCTTGCCGGCAACAACGGCCTGCAGGATGGTGGGAGACAGATCGAACGTGCCGGTTTTCACCTTGCCCGCAAGGCCCATTTCATCGAGCGCGGCTAGCGTTGGTTCGGCGCCGCTGGCGCCGACAGCGAGAATGAACTGCGTATCGGCATGGGCGGTCATGTAGGCGATCATCCGGTTCTTCATTTCAGTCGGGTCAATGACGCCGTTCATCACCGGAACATCGACGCCCAGACCCTTGGCAAAGCCCGCGCAGCGATCGTCAAGGCTGGAATTGCCGACCTCGTGATTGGCGCAGACCGCCTTGGTGAGGCCGAGCGCCTTGATGCGCTCGCCGGCCATGACGCCCGCCTGAAATTCGTCCTGTCCCATGAACAGCAGGCCGCCAAGATCATGGGTCAGCTTCGAGCCGCCGGAATCGATGACGATGACCGGGATGCCGGCGGCAACGGCATTCTTGACCGGACCTGAAAGGGCCGCGGCGTCAGGGATCGAAACAACCATCCCATCGGGCTTCGACGCTGTAATGGCGTCGATCATCTGCGCCATCTTGGCCATGTCGAATGTTTCGGGCGCCAGATATTCCGCCTTGACGCCCAGGGTCTTGGCCGCATCGTCCATGCCGTTCTTGACGACCGACCAGTAGGGGTCACCGCTCTGGCCATGGGTTACAAACACCACATGCGTATCATCGGCGGCCGCAAGACTGGTGGCCGCCGCCATCATCGTAACGCCGGCCAGCAGGCCGAGCGCAGGCTTTATTAATTTCGCAAGCGAAAACATAACAACCTCCTGTTTGTTTTCCGCCGCCGCAGTTACGGTCGGCAGTCCAGTTGCCCCTTCAAGGTGTGTTGTTATTCCATGACCTGAATCTTCGCACACCTCTGTCCAGTTTCATTCATCAGCACTGGTTCCCTGGAGGCCGAATAGTGGCCTCCGTCATTCCCTGACAGTAAATCCGGCTTCCCCAGCCATGCGCGACAAATTCCGGAATCCCATTGTCGCATAGGTCAGCGGGTTGGCCTTGCTGGGATCCTGCTCGGCCTCGACGACCAGCCACCCGCTGTAGCCGTTGTCGGCAAGCACGCGCAAAATGGCCGGGTAATCGATGAACCCGTCGCCGGGAACGGTGAATATCCCGTCCATGACCGCTCCCATGAAACTCATGTCTTGCGCACGGGCCCGATCAAGCACGGCCTTGCGCGCGTCCTTGCAATGCACGTGCACGACGCGCTTGACGTGCGCCCTGATCAAAGCCAGCGGGTCGCCGCCCGAAAATGTCGAATGGCCGGTGTCGTAGAGCAGGCCAACGGCCTCGCCGGTGTGGCGCATCAGCAGGGCCACCTCGGCATCGGTCTCGACGATGGTCCCCATATGATGGTGAAAGGCCATGCGCACGCCGAAATCCGCCATCCGTTCGGCCAGCGTGGTCAGTTTGCGGCCGTAGGCCGGCCATTCCTGCGGGCTCAGTGCCGGCCGTTGCGAGATCGGTCCCCAGATGGCGTCATGGCGTCCGCGCGAGGTGTCGGCATAGACGACATGCGCCGCGCCCATATCCTTCAACAGCTGGAGATGCGGCATGATCGCATCCATTTCCGCGCTGACTTCCTTCTCGTCGCAGCGGCCATCATACCAGCCGGAAATCACGGCAAGGCCATAGCGCTCCATGATCGGCTTCAGCTCGGCCGACCGGCGCGGGAACTTGCCGCCAAGTTCAGTGCCGGAATAGCCGGCCTGTTTGGTCTCGCCGAGACAGACCTCAAGTGGCGTATCGCCGCCGAGTTCCGGCACGTCATCATTGCTCCAGGTGATCGGGTTTATGCCGATGCGAACCGTCACGGGCGAGCTCCTGATTGCTTGAGCTGGGCAATGTGGCGCCGGGTGAGCCCGGCCAGCAGCGTCATGTCGCGACGCGCCTGCTCGGCGGTGTTACGCACCGGCGTGCCTTCGACGATCGCCGACCAGAAACCCTTCAACTCCTCGACAAACGCCTCTTCGTATCCGCTGCGGATGTCGCGGCTGGATAGCGTGTGGCCGTCGCTGGTGCGGAGCGTCAGCCGTGTCGGTTGGTGGTTGAGATAGGGCGAGGGGAATTCCAGTTCGAGCGAGGCTTGGTCGAAGTAGAGCGTTATGCGCTCTCGGTAGTCGGCGAGCCCCGGTACGGCCAGGTGCACCATGTTCCACAGCGCCTGGCCACCGAGCAGCCGCACGGCACCCTGGCCGCCTTCGCCCCTGGCAAAAATCGAGGCGCCGACAATGTCGCCATCTGTGACGCCGAGCGCATCGAGCAGCCCGTGGACGGCGTTCACGTCGTGCACGATCGCTGAACAATAGGCGCCGACAAAACCACGAAAGGCGTCGGGATCATCCAGTCCAGGCACCGCTCGATCCACCTGCTCGCGCTGCCTGGCTTCGGTCGAGGCAACCAGATCCACCGCGACGTCGTCACCCCGGCATGTGGAATGGTGCCGCACGAACGGCCACGCATCGGGATCGTTGACCTCGACCGAAATGTAGCGAAGCGTCCGCGCCGTGCCCGGCAGCATCTTCAGCGCCGCCTCGTAGCTCGGATCGAAACGCTTCATGTAGCCGACCTGAAGCACCTTGCCGGCGCGATCCCTGGCGGCGATCAGGTCGTCGATGTCCTCGGCGCTGTAGCAAAGCGGCTTTTCGCAGAAGACGTGCAGCCCCCTGGCGAAGGCTGCGAGAGCCTGTTCCCAGTGCAAGGCGTCCGGCGAAGCTATGACCACGGCGTCAAGCGGCATCGCAAGAAGTCCGTCGAGATCGGCGAATGTAGCGAGGCCGAATTCCTCGCCGACAAAGGCGCGGATTTTGCGCGAAGGATCATAGACGCCGAGGATCTTGAACTGCTGGTGCAATTTGAGCAGATTCGGGATGTGCTCGACCTGGGCGACGCCACCGGCTCCGATCACTCCCACCCCTATGCACTGCATCGGCCAGTCCCACCTGAACCTGAACGCATTTTTCTTGAGCGTAGGACTGCTTTGGTTCCATTGTTAGAACCAGATTGCATTGATTTTTCGGAACCACGATGAAGACGAGCTTTCCAATCGACGGCATCGCGCTGGATCGCGGCAGTTCCGCCAACCTGCACCGGCAGCTCTATGTCCAGTTGCGCGGTCTGATCGAACGGCGTGTGCTGCCGAGCGGCCATGCGCTGCCCTCGACACGGGTCATGGCGAGGGATCTGCAAGTGGGCCGCAACACGGTGATTGCCGCTTGCGACCAGCTGGCGCTGGAGGGTTATCTGGCCATACGGCCACGCCGGCCCTCGGTGGTCATGGATCTGCCGACCCGATCGACCGCGGCGGAACATGTATCGGCAGAGGACGAGAATCCGATTTCATTGCGCGGGCAGGCCATGCTCGCCCAACCCTATCATCATGGCCGGCCCGGCATGCTCGCATTTCATCCCGGCATGCCGGACCCGGATAATTTCCCGTTCAACACCTGGTCGAAACTGCTCAGCCGCCGCGCAAAATTTGCCCATATCGACCTTTTCGGGACCTATCACGTCAAAGGCTATCCACCTCTTTGCGAGGCTATAGCCCGCTATCTCACCGCGTCGCGGGGCGTTCAGTGCACCGCCGAGCAGATCGTCGTGACCAATGGCGCCCAGTCGGCGTTCGACCTCCTGGCCCGGCTGCTGATCGATGAAGGCGACACGGTGTGGATGGAGGAGCCGGGATACTACGGGGCCGGTTCGGCTTTCGTCTCGGCTGGCGCGAAACTGGCACCGCTGCGCGTGGGCAATGCAGGCTGGAACCTCGATCCACCTCCTGTCATTCCGCGCATGATTTTCGTGACGCCTTCCTGCCACCATCCGCTCGGCATAACCATGCCGATGGAACAGCGGCTCAATCTCCTGCACATGGCCGAGACCTGGCGGTCATGGATCATCGAGGACGACTACGATGGCGAATACCGTTTTCAGGGGCAACCTATACCGGCGCTGCAGGGCATCGGCGCGTCGAACCGCGTGGTCTATGTCGGAACCTTCGCGAAAATCCTGTTTCCGGCCATGCGCCTCGGCTTTCTGGTGGCGCCCAAGGCGATAGACCACACAATCGCCTCGGCGCTGAGCGTGACCGGCCAGTTCGCCCCATTGCTTGCCCAGGCAGCGCTGGCGGACTTCATGAACGAGGGGCACTTTACCCGCCATCTCAGGCGCATGCGACGCCTCTATGCGGACAGGCGGCAGTACTTCCTGGAAAGCGCTCAAAGGCATCTCGGAGAATGGCTGGATTTCCATGCCACCGAATCCGGCATCCAGGTTGTCGGCATTTTCCGCGACAGATGTAACGACGCGGCGATTGCCGAGGCGTTGCTCCAACAGGGGATCAACGTCTCGGCCTTATCGATCCAGTACCGTCACGGCTCGGAACAAAAAGGGCTTGTCATGGGCTTTGCGGCTGCCGATGCGCAGACAACCGAAAAGACGATGCAAAAATTTCGGGCCGTGCTGAAAGCCCATTTCGGCTAGATTCCCAAGATCACGCGATCTGCAACTCCCGGCGCGGCAGCGGCGGGAAGGCGATGGCGATGCCGACTGCGCCAAGGCCGATGATGGCCGAGCCGATGAACAGCCAGGAATAGTTGGCGTAGGCATCGAACACCATGCCGCCGGCCAGCGGACCGAGCGCCATGCCGAGGCTGGACAGCATGGTTGCGGCGCCGAACACGGTGCCGAGGATGCGCTGGCCGAAATACTCGCGTGCCAGCACCGCATAGAGCGGCATGATGCCGCCATAGGTGGCGCCGAAGATGACGGCCAGCATATAGAATTGCTCGAGCCGGCTGATGGAGAGATAAGCGGCAATGACGATCGCCTGGATCGCGAGGCCCGCGATCAGCACCGGCTTGACGCCGAGCCGATCGGCAAGCACACCGTAGAAAAGCCGCCCGCCAAGCCCAGCAAGGCCTTCGACGCTGTAGATCGAGACCGCCGCCATGGGGGCGACGCCGCACAGCATGGCATAGCTGACCATGTGGAAGATCGGCCCGGAATGCGCAGCACAGCAGGCAAAGAAGGTCAGCCCGAGCACGATGAATTGCGGCGAGCGCAGCGCCTGGCCAACCGTAAAGCCGGCGCCTTCGGCAACCGGTGCGGAACCAATATCGGCCATGGCTGGCTTCGGCGGCTGACGGACCAGAAGCACGGCCGGCAACAGCAGCACCCATGCGGTAATGCCGATGTCGAACATGGCCGTGCGCCATTCATAGGCCGAGATCAGCCAGCGGGCGAAGGGCGAGATCGTCATCGGTGCTACGCCCATGCCGGCCGAGACCAGCGAGACGGCAAGGCTGCGGTTGGTGTCGAACCAGCCTGATGTCAGTGCGATCATCGGCGCGAAGAAGGCGCTGGCGGCGAGGCCGACCAGCACGCCATAGGTGATCTGGAAGGTCATGAGCGAGCCGGCGCGGCTGGCCAGCACCAGCGCCAGCCCGAGCAGCACCGCGCCGATCGTCACGACGACGCGGGCGCCAAAGCGGTCGGACAGGGCGCCCCAGGCGAAGCCGCCAAGGCCCATCACCAGGAAGTTGAGGGTCATGGCGCTCGAAATGCCGGCGCGCGACCAGCCGGTGTCGATCGCCATCGGCTCGAGGAAGATCGCCAGCGAAAACATCGTGCCGATGGCGACACAGGACATCAGCGCGCCAGCCGCGACGATGACCCAACGATAGGAAAGGCTCATATTTTTCTCCCATGCCAGAGGGCAGCGCAGCGCGCTGCTTGCGTCCGAAGGACGCTGGCACTGAGACCGATCCTACAATCCGGTTGCATTTTTTATCCAGTCTGAAGTGACGCCGTTTTCCCGTCGCTCCGGGCCGCTTTCTGCCGGCGGTTAGTCACTGTCCCAGACCGCTTCGGCGACATGTCAAATCGGCAGTTCGGACGTGTACTTGATCGTCTGGCTGGGGACATCGGTCTTGACGTTCTGCACGCCCTTGATGCGGCTCAGATGCTCCGACTGGAAGCGGCGGTAGTCGTCGATACCTGCCGCCACCACGCGCACCATGGCATCGCAATCGCCGAGCATCAGATAGCATTCCATCACCTGCGGCAGCTTGGCCACTTCGGTAGCGAAATGCTCGATCGTGTCCTCGTCCTGCGCCCTCAGCCAGATGCGGGTGAAGAAGGTCAGGCCCTTGCCGATGCTGGCCGGGTTGAGCACGGCGACATAGCGGTCGATGACGCCGGCCTCCTCCAGCAGCTTCACGCGCCGCAGGCAAGGCGATGGCGACAGCCCGACCTCGTTGGCCAGATCGTTGTTGGCCATGCGGCCGTCGCGTTGCAGTGCCCGCAGGATACGCTTGTCGATCTCATCCAGTTTCATGGCTACGGATTCCATTTCCTTGGCGATTTGTGACACTCAATGCCAAAATTGGATGAAATACAACAATCTTCGCAACCAAATTGCGAGAAGGTTTGGGTATGTTTTCCGCCGACACCACTGATTTCAAACACAACCGGAAGCGGCGGCCGCGAGGCCGACCGATGGCAAAGCATGAGCATTTCACAGGCAGTCGAGGTGGCAGGCGATGGTTCGACGTCCGAGTTCCGCCGCGGCGTGGCGTCATGCGCGCCGGTGCTGTTCGGCACCATCCCCTATGCGCTGGTGCTCGGCGCCCAGGCCACCCAGAAAGGCTTGAGCGTTGTCGAACTCTCGGCAATGACAGGACTGAATTTCGCCGGCGGCTCGGAATTCGCGGCGATCCAGCTGTGGACGTCGCCGCCGCACATCGTGCTCATCGTCGCCATCACCTTCCTGGTCAATAGCCGGCACCTGCTGATGGGGGCGGCATTGGCGCCGTTCCTGCGTCACCTGCCGCGGCGCAAGATGTTTCCGGCGCTGTTCTTCCTATGCGACGAGAGCTGGGCGCTCGGGCTTGCCGACGCCAGGCAGCGTGCCGCGGCTGGTATCACGCCAGCCTTCAGTCCGCGCTACTATATGGGTGCGGCGCTGGCGATGTACCTCACCTGGGTGGCCTTCACCACGCTAGGTGCCTTGCTCGGCCCGATGTTGGGCCATGTCGAGACCTATGGTTTCGACATGGCGTTCCCGGCCGTCTTCCTGGTGTTGATGCGCGGCATGTGGAAGGGCGTGGCCGCCGCGCGGCCCTGGCTGGTCAGCCTGGTCGTCGCGGCGCTGACCTATCTCATGGTTCCCGGCGCCTGGTATGTCGCGGCGGGCGCGGTGTCGGGGCTGTTCTCGGCCTGGCTCTTCTGGAGAGAAGCATGATCGACGCGACGACCCTTTTCACCATCGTGCTGATGGCCGGCGTCACCTATCTGACCCGGATCGGCGGCTATCTCGTGCTGCGCAACCGCACGCTCAGCGTCCGTGCCACGGCGGTGATGGAGGCGGCGCCCGGCTGCGTTCTGATCTCGGTGATCGCACCGGCCTTCGTGTCGAGGAACCCGGCTGACCTTCTGGCGCTGGCCATCACTTTTGTTGCCGCAACACGGTTCTCCATGCTGCCGACCGTGCTGATCGGGGTCGCCTCGGCGGGCATTCTGAGGCATCTAATCGGCTAGGACAAAAAAGGCAGGCACCGGCGCCTGCTTTTTCTCATAGGTGTCTATGTAGCCGCCGCGATCTATTGGATCGCGGACGTGATGCGCGGACCCTCGGCGTTGAACAGATGGAGCTGTGTCAGGTCCGGGGCCAGGAAAACGTGCTGACCCGGCATCACGCGGATCCGCTCGCGCAGCAGCGCGCTCAGCGTGTTGTTGCCGGCTTTTGCAATGACAAGGGTCTCCGAGCCGGTCGGCTCGACCACTTCGACCACTGCCGGCACGCCGCTGTCGGAAAGCCTGAGATGTTCGGGCCGGATGCCCCAGGCGACGGCGCTTTCGGTCTGGTCCAGCACAGGTAGCGGGAAGACGATGCCGTCGCCGGTGGTGAAGCCGTCGGCGGTGGTGCGCCCGTGCAGGATGTTCATCGCCGGCGAGCCGATGAACTGGGCTACAAACAGGTTGGCCGGCCGGTCGTAGAGATCGAGCGGAGCGCCGACCTGTTCGACGATACCGCCATTCATGACGACGATCTTGTCGGCCATGGTCATGGCTTCGACCTGGTCGTGAGTGACATAGACGATGGTGGTTCCCAGGCGCTGGTGCAGCGCCTTGATTTCAGTGCGCATCTGCACGCGCAGCTTGGCATCGAGGTTGGAGAGCGGCTCGTCGAACAGGAAGACCTTCGGCTCGCGCACGATGGCGCGGCCCATGGCGACACGCTGGCGCTGGCCACCGGAAAGCTGGCGCGGATAACGCTCAAGAAGGTCCTGCAGTCCCAAGATTGTCGCGGCGCGCGCAATCTTGTCGTCGATCTCGCGCTTGTTTTCCTTCTTCAGCGTCAACGCGAAAGCCATGTTCTCGCGCACGGTCATATGCGGGTAGAGCGCATAGTTCTGGAACACCATGGCGATGTCGCGCGATTTCGGCGCGATGTCGTTGATGACCTTGCCTTCGAGCGCGATCTCGCCGGTGCTGATGTCTTCCAGCCCGGCGATCATCCTCAGCAAGGTCGACTTGCCGCAACCGGATGGGCCGACGAGGGTGACGAATTCGCCCGAAGCGATGTCCACCGACACGCCGTGGATAACCTTCGCCTTGCCATAGGCCTTCTCGACATCGGTGATGGAAAGCGCGCTCATCGTGTCATCCTTGGAAAAGATCTGCCTCGGGAAAAGAAAATCGCCTCAGAAAGAGACCTTGTCGCTGCCCTTGAGTTGCAGGATCTGCCGCGCCTCGTCGGAGGTGGCCACAGGGGCGCCGAGCCCCTCGATGATCTGGCGCACCTTGCGCACCTGCTCGGCGCTGGATTTCGCCAGCTGGCCCTTGCCGATCCACAGTGAATCCTCCAGCCCGACCCGCACATTGCCACCCAGCGCAATCGCCTGGGTGGCGATGGGCAGCTGACTGCGCCCGGCGCCCAGCACCGACCAGTGGTAGTCATTGCCGAACAGGCGGTCGGCGGTGCGTTTCATATGTGCAACATCCTCCGGATGGGTGCCGATGCCGCCGAGGATGCCGAACACGCTCTGGACGAAGAACGGCGCCTTGACCAGGCCGCGCTCGACGAAATGGGCGAGCGTGTAGAGATGGCCGATGTCGTAGCACTCGATTTCAAAACGCGTGCCGTTTTCCGCGCAGGTGCGCAGGATGTACTCGATGTCGCCAAAGGTGTTGCGGAAGATGCGATCGCGCGACCCTTCGAGATATGGCCGCTCCCATTCGTGCTCGAAGGTCGTGAAACGCTCCAGCATGGGATAGAGGCCGAAATTCATCGAGCCCATGTTGAGCGAGGCGACTTCCGGCGCAAAGGTCGCCGCCGGCTTGACCCGTTCCTCGACGCTCATCGTCGCGGCACCGCCGGTGGTGATGTTGATCACGCAGTCCGAGCGTTGCTTGATCACTTGCAAAAACGGCGCAAAGGCCTCGGTCGACTGGTCGGGACGGCCGTCGGAGGGATTGCGCGCATGCAGATGGACGATGGCAGCACCTGCCTCGGCGGCTTCGATCGCGGCCTGTGCGATCTGCTCGGCGCTTACCGGCAGGTGCGGCGACATCGACGGCGTATGGATCGAGCCGGTAATGGCGCAGGTGATGATGATCTTGTTCTGGTTGGCCACTTGAAAGGATCCTCGTCTATTTGACTGCACCTTGGGTGATGCCCGAGATGAACTGCTTCGAGAGCACGATGTAGAGCAAGGTGATGGGCAGTGCCGCCAGCGTCAGTCCGGTGAACAGCACGCCCCAGTCGGTGGTGAACTCGCCGACGAAGACGGTGAGGCCCTGCGGGAGGGTCTTGAGATCGTCCGACGTGATTAGCACCAGCGGGAAGAAGAAATCGTTCCAGATCGGAACCGCGTTCTGGATCGCGACGATGACCAGAGCCGGGCGCGCCAGCGGCAGCATGATCGAGCGCATGATGCGAAATTCGCTGGCGCCGTCCATGCGCGCCGATTCTTCCAGTTCGCGCGGCAAGGTTCTGAGGAAGCCGGTCATGATGAACACCGCAGAAGGAATGCCCATGGCGACATAGACCAGCACCAAGCCAGCATAGCTGTCGACCAGTCCCAGCGTGTCCAGCTGGATGAACAGGGGGATGATCGCCAGTTTCAACGGCACGGTCATGCCGCTCAGGAAAAACATCAGCACCAGCGCGCTCAGCCTGAACTGGTAGCGGGCGATCGCATAGGCGGCCATGGTGCTGAACAAGAGGATCAGAGCCACCGCCGCCGTGGTGATGCCGACCGAATTGGCGAGGTAGCGGACGAAGTTGGTCTCGGTCCACACACGTTCGGCATTGGTCAGCGAAAAGCTCGAGGGCATGGCGAAGGGCGAACTGAATATCTCCGCATTGGTCTTGAAGGACGAGATCACCATGACGAACAGCGGATAGATCATGATGACGGCATTGAGCGCCAGCATCAGCTGGATGGCGCCGTTCTTCAACAATTCGCCGCGGTCCCGGCTGCCGGCTGCTGCGCTCACAGTTCGATCTCGCGACGGCGCAGGTAGCGAAGCGCGATTGCGGTGACGCCGGCAACGATGATGAACATCATCACGGCCAGTGCGCTGCCCTGGCCGAAATCCTGGATGCCCGTCGTCGTACTGCCGAAGGCGGTGCGGTAGAAATAGAGGCCGAGCACATCGGTGGCGCCGCCGGGTGAGCCGGTAAGGCCAGCCATGACATAGGGGATTTCGAACCAGTTGAAGCTGCCGATGAAGGTCAGGATGGTGACGATGGTGACGCTCGGCGCAATCAACGGCCAGATGATCCGGGTCATCAGCACATAGTCGCCGGCGCCGTCGAGACGGGCGGCCTCGATCACTTCCTTGCCGACGCGCTGCATGCCGGCCAGCAACACCAAAGTCGGGAAGCCGAGCCAGTGCCAGATGTTGGTGAACAGGATGCTGCCCAACGCGGTCGATTCATTGCCAAGCCACGGGATGGCGCCGATGCCGACAAGCGCCAGCGTCTGGTTCACCAGCCCGAACAGCGGATGCAGGAACAGTTTCCACAGGAAGCCGACGATGACCGCTGACAGCACGACAGGAAGAAAGACGATAACCTGATGGATGCGATGGCCGGGCAACGCCTTCAACAATGCGTAGGCGAGCAGAAACGCGGTGCCATTCTCGAACACCATCAGTGCCACGAAGGCGATGATGTTGTGCTTCAGCGCATTGTAGGTCCAGTCGCTGTACGGCGTCTCGAACAACACCTTGCGGAAGTTCTCGAAGCCGACGAAGCCGGTGGGCTGCAAGCCGTTGAACTCATAGAAGGCAAGGCGGAAGGCCGAGAGCAGGGGCCAGAGCACGAACAGCACCATGACCACAAGGGCCGGCGTCAGCAGTGATGCGATCCAGAGTGACCGGCGCCACGGGAAGGCTTTTGCAGTGTGGCGCCGGCCGTTGTTCATTTCACTTGCCCTGGAAAGGCTTGTACCACTTGGCGAGCCCGTTGGTCAGGTCGGCGGCCAACTGGTCAGGGGTGATCGAACCCGACATCATCTTGGTGATGTCGCCCTGCAGCAGCTCCGATCCCGTCGGCTTCTCGAAGCGAAAGTAGACGACATTGATATGCGGCATGGCCGTTTCGTTCAACTTGGCGACGTGGGCGAGCAGTTCATCCTTGATGACGACACCCTTGATGGGCGAGATGTTGCCGAGCAGGGCCGAGAACTTGTCGCCGAATTCCTTGGTGCCCATCCAGTTGACCAGCTTGAGCGCGGCCTCCTTGTTGGCCGACTTGGCGTTGACGGCATAACCGCCGTCGAAGAATTTGGTCACTTGTGGCGTGTCGCCGGCCTTGGCCATTGGTGGGGCAACGAAGTCCATGTTGATCGCCGGGTTCTGGGTCCGGTAGGTGGCAATGTCGAAGCTGCCGCCGGCCAGCATCGCCGCCTTGCCGCTGATGAACAGCTGGCCCGCGGTTTCATAGTCTATGCCTTCGAAACCGGGAGGCATGTAGTCGCGCAGCTCGAGCAGCTTGCCGAGTGCAGCGACATAGCGCGGGTCCTTGAAGGTAGTCTTGCCCGAAGTCAGGTCGGTGACAAAGTCCTGGCCGAGGAAGGGGTTGGTGAAGATGGCCACGAACATCTCGTTGAACCAGCTTGTGCCCATGCCGTTGGCCAGGGGATAGATGCCCTTTTCCTTGAGCGCCTTGCTGACGGTGATGAACTCATCCCATGTAGTCGGCGGGGTGAGCCCGGCCTTGGCGAAGACATCCTTGTTGATGAACAGACCGAGCGTCTGCGAGGCGAAGGGCAGGGAATAGACCTTCTTGTCGGCGCGGTAGGTGCCGGCCACCAGTGCATCGGCGGGCTGGTTGGCGAGCGAGGGCACGGTGGTCATGTCCTGCGGCTCGAAATAGCCGGCCTTCACGAACTGCTCCAGCCAGCCATAAGCGTGGGTGTGGATGACGTCACCGCCCTTGCCGGCGGCCAGCGCCGTCGAGACGATCGTCGGATAGTTCTCGTCCGGGAAGGACTCGAACTTCACATGGATGTCCGGGTTGGCCTTGGTGAAATCGGCGAAAAGTTCGTTGTAGGCGGCCTTGTCTTCCTGGCGCCAGGTCCAGAACGAGATGTCGGTAGCATGCGCCACGCTTGCTGCGAGTCCCCATGCGAAAGACGCGGCCGCGAGGGCCAGGCCAATCCTTCTCCTGCTCATGTTGCAATCTCCCAATGCGCTTGATGCGCTTTTTACGACGATTATCAAATCATAGTTCTTGCCGTCTGGAAAGATAGTTTGTAAAGTTTCCTAACTAATATGGATTGGACGCGGCAACCCGCTCGTCCGGCTTGTGCGGTGGATGTCGTTGACCCAGAAAATGATTGCAGGCGTGGATATCGGCGGCACCAAGACGCGCATCATGGTGTGCCTGGGCGAACGTACGATCGCCGACGAGGTGCTGGTGACCGAGACCTGGCGCGTCCGCCAGATGGAGACCGATGCCACGAAGCTGGCCGGCATCGTCGCCAATCTGTGCGGTGGCATGGCGCCCGCTGCCCTGGCGGTCGGCGCGCATGGCTGCGACACGGATGAACAGTGCCTTCGCTTCCAGGTGCTGCTGGCGGCCAGGACCGGCGGCGCGGTGCAGGTCGTCAACGATGCCGAACTGATGGTGCCGGCCGCTGGCCATGTCGAAGGCATCGGCGTCGTCTCGGGCACGGGCTCGATTGCGGTTGCACGCACGGCTGAAGGCAAGATGCTGGCTGCCGGCGGATGGGGCTGGATCCTCGGTGACGAAGGCAGCGCGCCTGCCCTTGTGCGGGAGTCGGCCAAGGCAATCCGCCGCGCGCTCGACCGTGGCGAGGATGGCAGCGACCCGCTGATTGGAGCGCTGATGCGGGAACTTGGTACTGACGACCAGACCAAGCTTGGCATCCTGCTCAACGAAACGCGCGGTGCGGCGGTCTGGGGCCGCCATGCCAATGCCGTGTTCGATGCGGCGATCGCCGGCTCGGCGCTGGCTATCCGTGTGATCAGGGAAGGCGGGGCAGGGCTTGCCGCATTGGTCGAACTGCTGATCGAGCGCGGCGCCAATCCGGCCCTTGTCGTGGCCGGCGGCGGCGTCATAGCAGAGCAGCCGATGTTGATGACGGCATTTGTCGACGCCATGGCGAAAGTCTCGCCGCCGAGCCAGGTGGTGTTACTACGCGAACCGCCGGTGCTCGGCGGGGTCGCGCTGGCCAGGCGGCTACTTGCCGGCCAAGGTGTGTCCTCACAGATCGGAGCCGTTTGAATGATGAAGCGTATCGGCTACCGCCAGGCGGTGGCGCGCCAGACGGTAAGTCTCGAGATCGGCAGGCGTTCGGTGGCCACGTCGCTCGATGGTCTCGATCTCGACGCCCTTGCCGGCAAGGCGATCGGGCTTGCAGGCATTGGCGCGAGCTATCAGGCCGCCCTTGCCGGGGCGCTTTATCTGCGCGCGCGCGGCATGCGGGCCTTCGCTTACACGCCGACCGATCTCTATGGCCACACGGATGCCGCAGCGGATGCCTTCATCGCGCTTTCGGCCTCGGGGCAGAGCCGCGAAATTTCCGATGTCATGCACGAGGCGTTGGAGGCACCGCGGCTGGCCGTATGCCGTGGCAGCGACAATCCGCTGGCTGATCTAACCGGCGCCGTGCTTGCCACGGATTCGGGCGCCGACAATGGTGCGAGTTCGACTGGCTATACCGGTACCTTGCTGGCGCTTGGCATGCTGATCGACAGGTTCGCCGGCAACAGCTTCGACTGGGCGCGTTTGCCAATCGCGGTCGCCACCGTTCTTTCTGGTGCCGAGCAGGCGGCCGGACAGGCGGCACGGCTGCTGCAGGGCAGGACATCCATCGATATCGTCGGCGCCGGTGTCAGTTTCGCCAATGCCGGCGAGGCGGCGATGCTGATCCGTGAGGCGGTTCGGGTACCGGCATCGGGATGGGACACGCTGAACTATCTGCATGGGCCGATGGAATCGCAGGATGCGGCGACCGGACTGATCGCCATCGGCGACGGCCGCGAGGTCAAGATCGCCATCGATGTCGCTGGGTTCGGCTGCCCCTCGGTGCTGGTGACGCGGCGCACGGATGTCGCTTCTGCAGACAGGCTGGTGGTGATCTCCATTCCCGCCCTCGGCAACGCCATCGCCGACGCCATCCTGGAGATCATCGCCATCCAGCTTATCGTCGGCGACATGCAGGATGCCGCTGGCCTCACAGATATCGTTTTCCGCTACCGCCAGGCCGATATCAAGCTGAAGCCTTGGTCGCCGACCGAAGTCTGACGTATCCGCCAGTTATCGAGAAAATTGCCAAACCGCCCGGCAATGAGGCATTGAAGAGGTGTGAGTCGCGGCGGCGTGTTTGGCTCTCACGGACCGGCAACAGCATTTGCAGGGCAAAGCTCGAAAGGCAGAGATGGCGGCTGCGGAAATCCCCAATCTGACCGACAGCGCCCGCGCCGTGCTGCGTGTGCTCGCCGCGCATGGGCCTGTGACGCGGCCAAAGCTCGGCGCGATGCTCGACCTGTCGAAGCCGACCATGTCGGCTGCGGTTTCGGAATTGAGCGAACTGGGGCTCGTCGCTTCGCGCGGGCTGGAGCGCGGCGCCATTGGCCGCACGGCAACCATCTATGGCATCGGTCCGGGCGCGGGTTATGCGATCGGCGTCGATGTCGGCGCAGCCCAGGTGCGCGCCGTCGCCTATTCGATGGACGGGCAGCCGTTGTCGGCGGCGGAAGAGCCGATACCGGAAGCCAAATCCAGCCATCCCGACGAGGTCGGCGCCATCGTGCTGTCGGTGACGCATGCCACCATGGGCAAGGTGGGCAAGAGTTTTCGTGCGTTGCGCGCCGTTGCCGTGGCGGTGCCGCGTATCGTTTCCAACGACCGCTTCGACAGGCCAGGCGGACCGTCCGCCGTGCTTGGCCTGCTGCGGCGTCATGTCCAAGTGCCGATCATCCTGGAAAATAACGTCAACTGCGCCGCCATTGGCGAAATGCATTACGGCGCCGCGCAGGGCCACCAGACCTTCGCCTTCCTGCAAGTTGGCGTGCGGGTTGGCCTTGGCTTCATCACCGAGGGACGGCTGTTTCGCGGCGCCGGCGGCGCCGCCGGCGAAATCGGCCGCATGCCGTTTCCGTGGTCCGTCAGCGAGACGCCCTATCGTGAAGGGCTCGAACATCATCTCGGCTCGCGGGCGCTGATCGAGCGATGCCGTGTCGACTGGCCCTTGCAGGAAGGCGCGCCGCCCGACTCGGCCAAGGATCTGTTCGCGCGCGCCCGGGAGGGTTCGGCGTCTGCCCTGGCGGCTGTCGAGCGTCATGCCGCCGATATTGGCAGACTGGCGGCCGGCTGCATCGGTATGCTCGATCCCGGCCTGATCGTGCTTGGCGGCGGCGTTGGCAGAAACCCGCTGATGACGGAAAACGTTGAGCGCGTCGCGGCAGAACTTGCGTGGCCGACACGGATCGCCGTCAGTTCGCTGGGAGACGGTGGCACCGCGCTCGGTGCGATGAAGCTGGCCGTCGACTACAGTCTCGGGCTGATGTTGCGGGAAGGCCGGCATCCGGCTGTCGTGTTGCCGCCCTTGCCCGAGATGGCGCAAGACACGACGGATATGATCGCTGAAGCAAAGGACGCTTAAACGCAAAAAGGCAGGCGCCAGGCGCCTGCCTTTCAAATTCGCCGATTAATGGCTTATGCCGCCGCAGAGATCTGCTGGCTGGCCGCTACCACGGCATCGACCTTGGCGGTGGCCTTGGCGAGCGCGGCGGTCACCGCGTCAGGGCCCATACCGACGCCTTCGATGCGGATGACGTCGACATCGGTCATGCCGAGGAAGCCGAGCACGCCGCGCAGATAAGGAATGGCGTGATCGAACTGCACGGCCGCGCCTTCGGAATAGATGCCGCCCGAAGCCAACACGATATAGACCTTCTTGCCGGTGACGAGGCCCTCGGGGCCGTTCTCGCCATAGGCAAAGCTCTTGCCGGAGCGGGCGATGTGATCCACCCAGGACTTCAGCGTCGAGGATATGTTGAAGTTGATGAAGCCGGTGGCGAGGATCACCGTGTCGGCGGCGAACAGTTCGTCGAGCACAACGTCGGAGACGCCGACGACTTCAGCCTGGCGCGGGGTGCGGGCTTCAGCCGGGGTGTAGATGCCGGTCGAATAGTCGGCGTCGATATGCGGCAGCGGGTTGGCGACGAGGTCGCGCACGACAAGCGTGTTCGACGGATCGGCGGCGACGAGCTTTTCAGCGAATTCAGTAGCAATGCGGGTCGAGTGCGAAGCCGCGCCGCGCGGGCTCGATGTGACGAGAAGGATGGACATTTTGGGCTCTCCAGGGTTTGAAATAATTTGTCCCGCTGGATATGGGGCCATCGACCCATTTGAAAAACTGGCATATTTTCTATATTATCCATCCATAAAGTGGATAGGAACAATGCAACCCAACCCGACACTCGACCAACTGCAGATCTTTGTGACGGTCGCCGAAACCGGCAGTTTCTCTGCTGCCGGCCGCAAGCTCAACCGGGCCCAATCCGTCATCAGCTATGGCATTGCCAATCTCGAGGAGCAGCTCGGATTGAAGCTATTCGAGCGCGAGGGCACGCGCGAGCCGCAACTGACCGAGATCGGCAGGGCTATGCTGGAGGATGCGCGACGCATGGTCGGTGTGTTGCAACGGATCCGATCGCGAGCCGACGGCTACCATCAGGGGCTGGAGGCGGAAGTCGCGCTGTCGGTCGATGCGACACTGCCCTCGCCAGTACTGGTTCGAGTGCTGAAGGCATTCGAGGCGCAGTTTCCGACCGTGATGCTGCGCCTGCATATAGGCTCGCTTGGGTTGATCCCGGATCACGTCGTCAATGGACAGGCCGATCTCGGCATTGGCGGCCTTCTGGGCGAGGTCGACGTCCATCTTGCGCGCATCGGCTTCATGTCGATGGTGCCGGCCGCGGCACCCAGCCACCCGCTGGCGCTGCTGCCGAAACCGGTTGCGATCGAGGATGTGCGCGAACACACACAGCTTGTCGTCACCGACCAGTCCGAGCGCACCAAGGGGCGCGACTACGGCGTGTTTGCCTATCGCACCTGGCGACTGACGGACATGCGCACCAAGCACATGCTGATGCGCGAGGGGCTTGGTTGGGGCGGGCTGCCGCGTTGGTTGATCGCCGACGACCTGGCAAACGGCCGGCTGGTGGAACTCGACCTCGAACCCTACAAGGAGGTGAACTCGCCACTGTTTGCCATGCACCGCAACGATCGCAGCCCGAAGCCGGCGGCGGCCTGGCTGATCGAGCAGTTCAAGCGCCAGCTCGGCTGCTTCAACGAGTTCGAGCCGGGCGAGGTGCCTGATGAGGAACCGGAGAGAGTCCATCAATCAGCGCCATGAGCACGGCGCGATAATCCTCGGCTGACCCACCGGCCTCGATGGCCAGGGCTGCACGGTCGAAGACGGAAGCCAGCAGCGCGGTCAGCGCTTCGACCGGCAATCTCGCCATCGTCTGCGCCCGCATCGCCGCGACAAGCCCCTCGCGCAGCGAGCGGTTGCCATGCCGGTTGTCGATCGCGTCCATGGCGGCGCGGCCAAGCACGGCCGGCCCGTCAAGCAGCAACAGCCGCGTGCGGCCGGGCGCGCGCATGGCGGCGAGATAGGCGTCCGAACCGGCGATCAGGGCGTCGCGGGCAAACAACGACGGCGGCGCGGCGCGCTCGATTTCGTCAGCCACAACTGCCGCTTCCTGCTCAACCACGGCGGCGAACAGCGTCTGCTTGTCGGCAAAATGGTGATAGAGCGCCCCGCGCGTGACGCCTGCGGCGGCGACGATCTCGGGCGTGCCGGTCTCGGCATAGGATTTTTCAGTAAACAATTTGCGCGCCGCGGCGATCAAGTCGGCGCGCGTCGCCTCGGTGCGGTCGCGGTTGGAACGGCGCGCGAATTCTCGTTGCATACATGCAGCCTGTATGTTAATTCAATCTACATGCAGACTGTATGTTGTTTGATAGGAGAAGGAAAGATGAAGACCACGAGCTATTACCCGGTGCTGATGACAGGCGATGTTGCAGCCACAAAGGCCTTCTATATCAAGCATTTCGGCTTCAAGCCTCTGTTCGAGAGCGACTGGTACGTGCATTTGCAGTCTGCCGAGGATCGCCGCGTCAATCTCGGCATCGTCCATGGCGATCATGAAACGATCCCGGAAGAAGGGAGGGGCCGCACATCGGGCCTGCTGATCAATTTCGAGGTCAGGAATCCAGATGCAGTTTACGAACGAATTGCCGCCGCCGGCCTGCCGATCTTGTGCAGCCTGCGCGACGAACCCTTCGGCCAGCGCCATTTCATCACCAAGGACCCCAATGGCGTGTTGATCGACGTGATCAAGCCGATCCCGCTAAGCCCAGAGTTTCAGGCGCAATTTAGCGAGGGTGCCTGAATGGGGTCGCTGGCAGGAACTGTCGGCAGAGATGGGCGGCGGCTCCGGCTGCGTGACCTGGAGGGCATTCGCGGTCTATGATGGGCTTGGCAAACCCCGGCTCTTCCATGCGTGAAATCTGCCTTATCCGCGCCCCGTCCAACCTTGGTCTTCGCCCGCTGCGGCCCGGCCATGTGCCGGGGACATGGCGGGCGCCGCAGGCGCTGAGCGAGGCCGGCCTGGTCGAGGTGGTTGCGCCCGCCAAGGTGGTCGATCTCGAACGGCCCGCCTACGGCACCGAACCGCAGCCGGGCACCCGACTGCGCAATGGCCCTGCGATCCGCCGGTTTAATCTGGAGCTTGCCGAGTTTGTCGCCGGCGCGATCGGGCAGGGCGAATTTCCACTGATCGTCGGCGGCGATTGTTCGATCCTGCTTGGCGCGCTGGCCGCCGCACGGCCGTCCGGTCCACTGGCCCTGGTGCATGTCGACGGTCACAGCGATTTCCGTCATCCCGGCAACTACGATGCCGATGCCGCGCTCGGCTCGGCCGCCGGCATGGACCTCGCGCTCGCCACCGGGCGCGGCGAACCGCTGCTGACCGAGTGGCCAGGCATTGCCGGGCCGTTGGTAGCCGACGAACGGGTGATCCAGATCGGCGAACGGGAGAGCCGTGATGCCGACTTCGCCTGGCCGGACATCAACTCCACCACCATGACGCTGATCGACGTCTTTGCCGCGCGCGAGCTTGGCGTGGCGAGGGTGCTGGAAAAGACCCGGGCAACGCTGGCGCGGTCTCCCTACTGGCTGCATCTCGACATTGACGTGCTCGACCAGACGGTGATGCCGGCGGTGGATTCGCCCGGCAGTCCCGGCATCGATCCCGACGATCTCGTCGCTCTCCTGTCCGCACTGGTTGCCGGTCCTGCCTGCATCGGCATGGACATGACGATCTTCGATCCCGACCTCGACCCGACCGGCGAACTGGCGGCGTTACTGGTGTCGCTGCTTGGGCGGGTGCTCGAGCTGCGAGACCTCAGCTGCGCGCCACCGGCGTCACCGTCACCTGGCTGACGCCGGTACGGCGCACGACGGTGCACAGCGTTTCACGCCCGATGCGCTCGGCGTCGAGCAGGCGCACCAGGTCGTCGACGCCGGTGACCGGGCGGCCGTCGATGGCGGCGATGATGTCGCCTTCCTTCAGGCCGGCCTTCGCCGCCGGGCCATTCTTCTCGACGCTGCGCAGCCGCACCGCCGTGCTGGTCGAGACTTGGGACAAGAGGGCTGCGCGGCGTGGCAGGTTCGTCGTATCGGCGGAGACGCCGATGAAGGCACGGCGCACACGGCCGAAACGGATGATCTCCGAAATGACGAAATTGGCGGTGTTGGAGGCGACGGCGAAGGCGATGCCTTGCGCGCCATGGATCATGGCGGTGTTGACGCCAATAACCTCGCCGGCCGAGGACACCAGCGGTCCGCCGGAATTGCCGGGGTTGAGTGCCGCGTCGGTCTGAATGACGTCGTCGATCAGCCGCCCGGTGGAGGCGCGCATCGAACGGCCGAGCGCCGAGACGACGCCTGAGGTGACGGTCCATTCGAAGCCGAGCGGATTGCCGATGGCAATGGCGATCTGGCCGCGCCGCAGCCGCTTGGAATCGCCAAGGGGGGCGACATCGGCAAAGCTGCCGTCGGCGCGCACCAGCGCGATGTCGGTGTCGGGATCGCGGCCAAGCACGCGACCCTCGCGGGAGGCGCCGTCCGGCATCGAGACACGCACCGTCTTGGCGTCGCCGACGACATGGAAATTGGTGACGACCAGTCCGTCCGGCGCAATGACGAAGCCGGAACCATGGCCGCCCTGACCGCCAATGCGCTCGATGCGGCAGACGGCGGGGCCGATGCGGTCGACGGCGTCGGCAACCGTCGTCGAATAGGCGTCGAGCAGCGTGTCGTCGGTTTGGAATTTGGCGGCGGCGAGTGCCATGGGCGGGCTCCGTGTTTTCAGTCGTAACGATGACTATATGTGCGAAGCGGCTGGAACCGCCGCGACCTGACCAGATGGCCAGTCAAACCGCCAACTAGCCGTCAGGCGAGTACCTCCAAGCGCGCTGCCGAGCGATATCTGGGGCATGAAGAAACCCAGGAGACCAATATGAGCGATTTCAATCTGAGTGCCTTTTCCCAGGCCATCGCCGATCTCGCCGCCAAGGCGGCGCCGGCAACGGCGAGTTTCGCCACGCATCATCATCGCACGGCAAGCGCCTTCCATTGGCGCGACGGTTATTTCGTCACCGCCGAGGAAGTCGTCGAGGCAGGCGAGGAGATCGAGCTGACGCTGGGCTCGGGCGAGACGGTGAAGGCCGAACTCATCGGCCGCGATCCATCGACCGGCGTCGCCCTGCTGAAGCCGGCTGATGAGGCCACGGCGCCTTCACTTGCCAAGGCGGACGCGGTTCGGCCTGGCAACATCGCCATCGCCATCGGCAACAGTCAGGGTTCGGCGCTGGCCGTATCGGGCTCGGTCGGCGAGGTCGGCCCTGCCTGGCGCTCGATGCGCGGCGGTACCATCGACCGGCGCATCAATCTGGCCGTTGGCGCCGGCGGCCGATTCGAGGGCGGCCCGGTGCTCGACGCCAAGGGTGCGCTAATCGGTATGCTGTTGTTCGGGCCGCGCCACCGGGCACTGGTGATGCCTTACGAGACGATCGAGCGGGCGGTTGCGACCTTGCGCGAAAAGGGTCACGTCGCGCGCGGCTATCTCGGCGCTGGGCTGCACCCGGTGCGCGACCGCGACGCGCATGGCGCGATGGTGATGAGCCTCGACGACGAGGGTCCGGCCAAGGCCGCCGGTCTTTCGCTCGGCGACATCATCGTGGCATGGAATGGCGAGGCCGTGCACGGTCCGCGCGACCTGATCCGCAGGCTCGGGCCTGACAGCGCCGGCGTTGCGGTGACACTCGGTGTCGTGCGCGGCGGCGAACAGCGCGATGTCGCGCTGACGATCGGCGAAAAGCCGCTTTCCTGAGAGGAGTGATGGACACGCTCACCAGCGACCGGATCATGCATGACGGTGCCGCCTCGCGGCGGCTGGTGGTGCTGATTGCGCTTGGCGACGCGGCTCGCGCCGAGCGCCTGGCTGCGTCGTTTGCCGCCAGCGAAGACCTGCTGCCGGTCGTGGCCGGCGGCGGTACCGCCGATGTCGCCATCGTTGACGACAACAGCGGTGATGCCGTGCCGGCCTCCACGCCACGAGTGCTGCTGTCGGGCAGCGGCGAGCGGTCTGCCGGCGAGGTGTTGGCCGTGATGCCTGCGGGCGCGGACGATTTGTTGATTGCAGCGGCAGCGCGGCTGGCGGCGGCCGGCTATCGCGTATCGAGCGATGGCGGACGCGGGCGCCATGAGGATTTCCATGCCGGCGATCGCGAGGCCGGCGATGGCGAGCCGTTTGACGACGAAGCCTCCGACGAGCACGCCGCCCGGCCTTCGCTGTCGCCGCGCGAAGCGGAAGTGCTGGCGCTATTGGCCGAGGGTGCACCCAACAAGGTGATCGCGCGGCGGCTGAACATTTCGGTGCACACGGCGAAGTTCCATGTCGCCGCGATCCTGATCAAGCTGGGTGCCGCCAACCGCACAGACGCGATCGCCATCGCGATGCGCCAGGGGCTGGTGCTGGTTTAGTCACAAACCCTACGCAGCGTAACTCGGCGTCCAGCGCGTCGGACCTTGCGCTGTGGTCGCCTGCCGCGCAAAGGTTCGCGCCTGCTGTGTTGCAAGGGAGGCGCAAGGAAATGTCGCTCAAGGGAAAGACGCTGTTCATTTCCGGCGGGTCGCGCGGCATCGGGCTGGCGATCGCGCTGCGCGCCGCGCGTGACGGCGCCAATGTGACGATCGCCGCCAAGACCGCCGAGCCGCATCCGAAGCTTCCGGGCACGATCTACACCGCGGCTGAAGAGATCGAGCAGGCCGGCGGCAAGGCGCTACCTGTGCTGTGCGACATCCGCGAGGAAGCACAGGTTGCCGAGGCGGTTTCAAGGACCGTCGAAAAGTTCGGCGGCATCGACATCTGCGTCAACAATGCCAGCGCCATCCAACTCACCGGCACGCTGGAAACCGACATGAAGCGCTACGATCTGATGCACCAGATCAACACGCGCGGCACCTTCCTCGTCTCCAAAATGTGCATTCCGCACCTGAAGTTGGCTAATAATCCTCACATTTTGAATCTGGCGCCGCCGCTCGACATGAAGGCCAAATGGTTCAAGAACCACGTCGCCTACACGATGGCAAAGTTCGGCATGTCGATGTGCACGTTGGGTATGAGCGCCGAGTTCGCTAGGGACGGCATCGCGGTCAATTCGCTGTGGCCGCTTTCGACCATCGACACGGCGGCGGTGCGCAATCTGCTCGGCGGCGCAACTGTGGCGGCGATGAGCCGTTCGCCCGACATCATGGCCGATGCCGCGCATGCGATCTTCATGCGGCCATCGCGCGGGGCGACCGGCAATTTCTATATCGACGAGGAGGTGCTGCGCGCCGAGGGCGTCAGCGATTTGTCCATTTATGCGCCAGGCGCCACCGGACCGTTGGCCGGCGACTTCTTCGTGCCGGACGAGGTGTTTGCGAATTCTGATACTAAGATCAGGAATACGTTTTAAAGATGCCTAGGGTAGTCCATTCGCTGATGCAAAACGCGTACAACATCGATGGATCGATTGGCCATTCGTAGAAATAGCACGTGAGAGCCTACGGCATATTTCAGCAAGCCGGGGCGAATATTCTCCGCATTTTTAGCCATCTCTGGAAATTGGTCTATCAAATTTATGATTGAGCGAATGGCGTGGATATAGGCTTCCGCTCGTTCGGGACCCCATTCCTTCAGGGAATGGTCCCAAATCTGGTCAAGATCTGCTTTCGCTTTTGGTGAGAACCTGACGGTTCGCTTCATCCGCGCTTCTTTGACTCCAGAAAGGCATCGAAGTCGAATGGCTCTGGATCGCCTGACAAATCTCCCTCATCGATGGCAGACCGGAGTTGCTCAAGCTTGAGTTCCTGTTCTTCCAAAAGACGAAGGCCGGCCCGAACGGTTTCGCTTGCCGACCCAAAACGCCCGTTCGCTATCTGCCGCTGGATAAAGGCATCGTACTGATCACCTAGGGTGATGGAGGTGTTCTTGGGCATGATAAATCTCCAATACCAATAGATGGTATCAATTTTCCCGAACGCTAACAAGCACAGGAGTGCGCCGTCACGCCTCGTCCTTCTTGCCTTTGCTCAGGCCCATCAGCTGGTCGATATAGGCGAGCATGAAGGCCGAGACGACGAAGGCGAGGTGGATGATGGTCAGCCACATCAACTGGTCGGTCGAATAGGAAGACGAGTTGAGGAACACCTGCAAGAGGTGGATGGAGGAGATGGCGACGATGGTCGAGGCAACCTTTACCTTCAGCGAACCGACATCGATCGTGCCCAGCCAATGCACGCCGCCGTCTTCATCGTCGAAGCGGCTGACGAAGTTCTCGTAGCCCGAGATGATGACCATCACGACCAGCGAGGCGACCAGTGCGGCATCGATCAGCCCCAGCATCTTCAGGATCGTGTCGGTGTCGCCAAGCGCCAAGGCCACTGTGACGAACTCGTAGAGCTTCTTGCCGAAGGACAGCGCATAGATTGCCAGCGCCACGCCCAGCCCGAGATAGAAAACGACCAGCAGCCAGCGCGAGGCAAGGATGATCGATTCGATGGCCAGTTCGAGACGCTTCATAGAGTGGTTCCGATTGGTTCGATTGGAATAGTGGGCCGCGGGCGGTAGGCCGTATTTCGGTCAGGTTGCCCCTGTTTGCAAGACAAAAAAACCCCGCCGGCGAGGGACCGGCGGGGTTCAATGCGTCCCGCTGGAGTCGGGACGGGGCAGGGAACGCCCTGCCCAGAATCTGGGGTGGGTGAACCCACGATTCAATGAGCCGGCGCTAATGCCGGTACAATTCTTGTTGAACCTGGCACGTCGAACCATCCCCGGCAGGACCGGGGATGGCTGTTTCTCGTGCAGAGTCCGCAAACCAGGTCATGGTTTTGAAATCATGACCTAATTGTTGCTGGCGACCGGCGCCACCAGCGAGGTGATGCGGCGAATGGCGACGCGCCGGTTCTCGCGGTTTGGCGCGGCCGTGTTGACCTTCAGATACTCCTCGCCATAGCCCTGCGTCGTCAGGTTCTCCGGCGGAATGCCGAAGGCATTGGTGAGGGCCTCCGCCACCGCTTCGGCGCGGCGGTCGGACAGGGCAAGGTTCGCCTCTGGCGTGCCGACGGCATCCGTGTGGCCTTCGATCAGGAAGGTCTCGGCCGGGTTCTTTTTCAGCAGCTTGTCCATCGCGCTGGCGACACCCTCGAGCTTCTGCACCTCGGTGTCGGAGATCGAGGCCGAACCGAATTCGAAGTTCAGCGTGTCGAGGTCGACACGGCGTGCAATGTCGCGCACGCGGGCGGAACGCTTGACCTCGTCGATCGAATAGAGGCGCTGGACCTTCTCCACCGGCGGCTGTTCGAGGAAGGTGTAGTAGTCGTCCGGGCTTTCGACGTCCTCGGAATCGAGGATGTACTGCCGGCGCGGGATGGTCAGTCGCATCGGCGGCAGGTCGTCGCCGGGATCGCGCCAATCGCCCTCATCCTGATAGTCCTGCTCGTCGACGTAGCTCAGCACGTATTCGCGCCCGTCAGGGGTGATGCGCGAACGCTGGATGACATCGCCGTAGCGGTTGCGGATGGTGACGATCTGGACGCCATTGCCGCGCTCGACTGTCTCGCGTGTGCGGCCTTGCGGCAGATCCTCGTAGTAGACGTCCTTGGCGCCACGGTTCATGCGCGGACCGTCATTGCTCTGGACGATCGTCTGGTTGTTGAGCTGGATGATGACGCGGTCGCCGATTTCCTTGAGCACGTCGACGCCCTTGGGGCGGCGGCGGTCGCGGATATTCTCGTCGGGTGCACGATCGACACGCTTGCCTTTTTCCTCCGTCACTGGGACCAATTTTTCGGGCTTGATCTCCTGCTGGGCGGCCTTGTCGTCGGTGGGCGGCGGACCCTGATCGACAGGCGCGACCACGGGCTTGCGGCCCTGATCGCCACCTTGCTGGGCGTTCTGCCCACCATTCTGCTGCCCACCATTCTGCTGCTCGCCATTCTGCTGGCCGTTCTGGTTGGCGGGCTTCCTGCGGCCCTGGTCCTTGCCGCCCTTGCGCTCGGCATCCTTCTGGCTGTCCAGGATGGGAGCGGCGTTCGGATCGGCAGGCGCTTCGCCCTGGACAGGCGCCGCCTTGCCGCCATTGGCCGGTTGCTCGGCTATGGCAGGCTTTTCGCCATTGGCCGGTTGTTCGCCCGTGGCAGGCTGCTCGCCGGTGACAGGCTGCTCGCCAACCGGTTTCTTACCGTGCTTCTTGGTCTTGTCCTGCGGCTGCTCGCCCTGGGCCGCTGGCTGTTCGCCGGCGGGAGCCGGTTCGACCTTGGGCTTCGCCACTTCGGCCGGAGCCTGCTTCTCGGTCGGTGCCGGGGCGGCTTCCGGCACGACGGCCGGTTTGGCCGTTTCGACAGGCTTCTTCTGCTTCTCAGGCTTCTGCGCGGGCTCGACGGCCGGCGCTATCGTGGTCGGCTCGGCCTGCTGATCCTGCTTGTGCTTCTTGCGCGGCTTGGCTTGCTCGCCCTGCTGGTTGTCGTTGGCCGGTTCGGCCTGGCCGGCAGGAGCCGCTTCGGCTGGCGCCTGCTCGGTCTGCTGCTGCTCGCGCTTTTTCTTGCGCGGCTGCTGCGCTTCGGCGGCTGGAGCGGCCTGCTCTGCGGGTGCCGCTTCGGCCGGCGCCTGCTCGGTCTGCTGCTGTTCGCGCTTCTTCTTGCGCGGCTGCTGCGCTTCGGCGGCTGGAGCGGCTTGCTCGGCCGGCGCCTGCTCAGTCTGCTGCTGCTGCTGCTGCTGATCGCGCTTCTTCCTCCGAGGTTGCTGCTCTTCGACAGCCGGAGCGGCCTGCTCGGCAGGGGCGGACTCCGTCTGCTGTTGCTTCTCACGCTTCTTGGGCGGCTGCTCCTGCTCGCTCTGGGCTGCGGGCGCCGCCTGCTGCTCTGGCTCGGCCTTCTTCCGCTCCCTTTGTTTCGGCTGCTTCTGCGCACAGGCTTCGGCCGATTCGCCCTCGGCGCACGCTGCCTGCGCCAAAATGAACGCGGCTGACGTGTGCTGGGCGGGGCCGAAGGCGGCAGTTCCCTGAAGCGGGAATGCGCCCAACGGCGCGGATGCCATCAGCAGGCCAAGTGCGGTGCCTGCCAGAATCCGTGGTTGGCGTTTCATCGAAAACTCTCCTTATGGGGTCCCATCCTTGCCGAAACCGATCTTGCGCCGATTGGTTCCAGTTTGGTTGCGATAGACGCCGTACGGGGCGATTGGCCGGCCTTTTGAAGGCAACTTCGTGTCATTCACCTGGCGACCGCCGCATTCCGGCCGTTGCCGCGCTTGACCTTGCCGGCGGCTGGGGCCACATGCCGGGAATGGAAACGCCATTCTGGAAAACCAAGGCGCTGGAGGCGATGAGCCCGGCCGAGTGGGAGTCGCTGTGCGACGGCTGCGGCAAATGCTGCCTGTCAAAGCTCGAGGACGAGGACACCGGCGAGATCTACTGGACCAGTGTCGGGTGTCGGCTGTTCGACGCGCAGAGCTGCCGCTGTTCGGACTACGCCAACCGGCTGTCGCGCGTTCCCGACTGCGTGGGGCTGACGCCGCAGAACGTTCGCACCATCAGCTGGCTGCCCAGCACCTGCGCCTACCGGCTGGTGGCCGAGGGCCATGACCTCTACTGGTGGCACCGGCTGGTGTCGGGCAGCGCCGAGACCGTGCATGAGGCCGGCATGTCGATGCGCGGGCGGGTCAAGGCAAGCGAGACCGATCTCGCCGAGCCGGAAGACTATTTTGATTACCTGCTGGACGACGAGCCGTAGGGCTCGCGCCGGGACGACGAGCCGTAGGGCTCCGCGTTGGAACGAACAAGCTGGTCTTCAGCCAATCAGCTGGATTGGGGCCCGGGCACTGAGTGAGGCGTTTTGTGGCATTCACCCCTGCCGTGGACGATGGTAGATGGCCGGGGAATTGCCTTTCCGCCACATGAACCGGAGATGAACGGCCGGTTCGCAATGAGTTCAGACAGCCAAGTGCATTCTCCCCCCATCGGTTCACGAGGACGGGCGAAAGCCCGCAACAAGGAGAGAAGACAATGTTCAACACGATCAAGACGGCAGCCCTTTCGGCTCTGGTCGGTCTCGGCACGCTGGCCGCCATCCCGGCCCATGCCGACAGCCTCTATCTCGGCTTCGGCAACAACAACGACACGCGCTTCGGCGTCTATGCCGGCGACGACGGCTATCGCCACCGCGGTGATGAACGTCGGGGTGATGAACGCCGCGGCGAATGGCGCCGTGGCTGTTCGCCGGACCGCGCGCTCGACAAGGCCGAACGCATGGGTCTCCACCGCGTCCGCATCCTCGACGTCAACCGTCGTACTGTGAAGGTGATGGGCCGACAGTACGGCGACCGCGTCGTCGTCGTGTTCGCCAACGATCGCGGCTGCCCGGTTATCTATCGCTGAGGCCGGGTCGGCTTGAATACAAGGGCATGATCTCCTTCAAAGATCAGCCTGGCGGCATGACCCTCATCGAGGGTTAGCCGGGCAGCATGATCTTCTGCGAGGATCAGCTGGGAGTAGCCGAGCCCCTTTCCTGCTGGAAGGGCGTGGCTCGAAAAAACCCCGCGGGAGCAATCCCGCGGGGTTTTTCATGCAGGTGTCGGCTGCTGGTGGATCCATCGCCGAGCAAGCCCAGCCATGGATCGTCAGGCGCCTACTTCAGTTCGAAGGTGACGGTGACCTGGACGTTGTAGGAATTCTCGCCGGCCTGCACCGGAGCCGCGCCCGCCGCGGCATCGAAGGCCTTGGCGTTGATCGGCATTGGCGTTGGCGCGATGTTCTGGTCGGTGATTTCGAGCACCCGGCCGAGGCTGACGCCGGCCGCCTCGGCAAGCGTCTTGGCCTTGGCCATGGCGTTGGCCACCGCCTTCTTGCGGGCTTCGGTGACGGTCGCTGCCGGGTTGTCGTTGGTGAAGGTTATGCCGCCACCCTGGTTGACGCCGAGCGATACCGCCTTGTCCAGAATCTCGCCCGTCTTGTCGACATCGCGCACCCGCACCGACAGCGTGTTGGTCACCTGATAGGCGACGAGTTCGGCTTCCTGGCTGCCATCCGGCTTGTTGGTGTAGTTGTAGCGCGGGTTGATCTGGATGCCGGCGGTCTGCAGATCGCGGTCCTTGATGCCGGCCGACTTCATGGCGGCGATCACGGCGGCCATGGCGTCGTTGTTGGCGTCGAGTGCCGCGCGCGCGGTCTTGGCTTCGCGCATGACGCTGAGCGTCAGGATCGCCAGATCGGGGGCTACGGTCGCTTCGCCTTCGCCTGACACAACGATGCGCGGCGGCGTCGGCAAATCGGTGGCTCCAGCCATAGCCGGAAAAGCGATTGCAGCGGCGAGCGCGAGAGGCAACAGGCGTCTGGTCATGAAAATCTCCTTGGTCCGCGATCAAAGTCGCAGAGGTCGCGTAGAGCGCGATTATGGGTTGATTTGGGCGATCCGTGGAAGCCCGACGGGAAAGCCTTGTGCCGCGATGCGAAAAACATTAATCCAGCCCGCGTGGGGCCTGTAGCTCAATGGTTAGAGCCGGCGGCTCATAACCGCTTGGTTGGGGGTTCGAGTCCCTCCGGGCCCACCAAAATACCAGTCTAATATATTGATTTCTTTATATTTTTATCAACGGGCCCAAAACATGGACTCGAACCCCCTTCTGGAAAAGAAAAACAGAGCACCACATTCCCCTGACAAGCCGGCGATGAAGCGGGCTGCCAGAGGCCTCCCTTTTCGGCTGTGAAGGCGATCCATGACCCGGCGTTCTGATCTCAACTCTCCAGGCAGACGAGATCAGGTCAATGGATGCGACGGCGTAGCTTGGCTTTTCATCAAGTGCAGGCGATAGCGCCAACCCTAAGCCATTTTCGAGATGATGCTGATATCAAAATAATCTCGCCACGCGACGATATGATTGCCGTCCAGCTCGAAGATGCCCATCACCTTCGCTGCTAAAACCTCGCTTCCGTCGGCGCGCTCAAACCGGTCCAGTCGCTCGATCAGAACACGATTTCCGTTTGCAGCGATAGCCCGCAGTCGAAGTGGACTGTCGCGACGCCGGACGTCTTTTCGGCCCCTTCGATCATCGCAATGGCTTCTTCGATACCGGTCGTGACGCTAACGCCTTCATTGACCCAAACGGTGTGTGGCGTGAACCATTGACGAATGGCGCTTCTGCCATGATCCCTGGAACAAGCGGCGCCAAAGGCGATGACGTTCTCGGTCGGTGTGGGCATTGCTGCTTCCTTTATCTTTTGGAGTGAGCGAGCGACACCCTCGAGGGCGATGGCGGCAACAACGTGCTCAACGGCGGCGCCGGCATTGATACGCTGAGCTACGAGCATGTTGTGAACGTCAGCCTGATGACGGGTCTTGCTCAAGGCGGCGATGCCGAGGGCGACACCTTCTCCGGCATCGAGGGGCTTCTAGGCTCTGCACAGAG
>NZ_JBWKME010000009.1:76625-85188 GCF_056431085.1 Mesorhizobium waitakense
TGCGGCCGCGGCCATCACGGCGAGCCTTGCGACGACGGCGGCCCAGAACACTGTAGGCGCCGGCAGCGACACGCTCTCGGCCTTCGAGAACCTGATTGGCTCGGGCTTTGGTGATACGCTGACGGGCAGCACGGCAGTCAATATGATCTCCGGCATGGGCGGTGATGACTTCCTCAATGGCGGCGCTGGCGCCGACACCATGGTTGGCGGCACGGGCAATGACACCTACGTCGTCGACAACACCGGCGACATCGTGGACGAGACCGGCGGTGACGGGATCGATCTGGTTCGCTCATCGATTGCTTTCAACCTCTCGGATGCCCTGCACGTCATTGGAAGCGTCGAGAACCTGACGCTGACGGGGACGGCCAATGTGGCCGGCACCGGCAACGCGCTTGCCAACGTGATCACCGGCAACACCGGCAACAACACCTTGGCGGGCTTGGGGGGCGCCGACACGCTCATCGGTGACGCCGGCACCGACACGGCCAGCTATGCGGCGTCGGCGGGCGGTGTGAACGTCAGCCTGATGACGGGTCTTGCTCAAGGCGGCGATGCCGAGGGCGACACCTTCTCCGGCATCGAGGGGCTTCTAGGCTCTGCACAGAGCGACACCCTCGAGGGCGATGGCGGCAACAACGTGCTCAACGGCGGCGCCGGCATTGATACGCTGAGCTACGAGCATGCGGCCGCGGCCATCACGGCGAGCCTTGCGACGACGGCGGCCCAGAACACTGTAGGCGCCGGCAGCGACACGCTCTCGGCCTTCGAGAACCTGATCGGCTCGGCATTCGGCGACAAGCTGACGGGCAACGGTTCTAACAACATCATATCCGGTCTTGCAGGAAACGATGCGGTCAACGGCGGAGCAGGCGCAGACATCCTCATCGGAGGTATTGGAAACGACCGTTTTGTCTTCAACGCAGTTGCAGATAGCAATCCATCGGGCTGGGATACATTAAACGACTTCCAGCATGGGGCCGACAGCATCGATGTGTCGGCAATTGACGCCAATAGCTCTGCGGGAGGCAATCAAGCTTTTGCGTTCGGAGGTCAAAACAATAGTATTCTCGCCAACGCACTAACGTGGTTTGAGTCTGGAGGCAACACTGTCGTCCAGGCAGATGCAAACGGAGATACAATAGCAGACCTGCTGTTTGTATTAGTTGGAAATAATTTGGGCATTAATACATATGATTTTGTTTTGTAGTGTTAAACTACGAAATAAAACGTAGAATGTGGGGATGTCGGCGCTGATTATCTATGCTTTGACTGCGCTCGTTTGCCGTCGATTGCCTCCGTGCCCATTGAGACCGGTAGCCCTTTTGCTGCGAGCGAGATCGTCTGCCTCCGGATGACAGTCTGGCTGTCAGCGTCGCAGTCCTGCCGGATGATTCCTATAGGTCGTCCGACAGACTGTATGGAGACCTGAAGGAAGCGGGGTTCTGACTTCGGCCGAAGGCCCAAACACTCGAAGGCGCTGGCGTTTCGGTTAACTCGGCCGATCGGGCCGCACGCCTACCTATCGCAGCGCCTCGGCCCGCTTTGGTCCTCTTTACTATGGCTATCAAAAGAATCGCAGCCGATAGCGTGACGACCTCGCATGATTTATAAAGATTGTCTAATGTGCGTGCTGTTCGCCGGGGGGCAATTTCGGGCATGTCCAGTTCTACAAACCGAAAGGTGCTATCGAGGAGCGTGGTCGAAATGGGCCTCTTCTCCGCGGTGATGAACACCCTGGTGCTAATTCTGCCTCTCTATATGCTGCAGGTATATGATCGAGTTTTGCCCGCCGCTAACCTGGATACTCTCACCTACCTAACATTGCTTGCGCTTTCGTCTCTTTTGCTTTTCGGAGTGCTCGAAGTCGTGCGGGGGATATATGCAAGCCGACTCGCCGCGCGGCTCGATGTTGCTTTGGGTGCATCGTCTTTTATTGCAGCAATGAGCGGCCCACGCGCCGGGCTTGGCGACGTCCAGGCCCTGCGCGACTTGGCAACCCTGCGTGGATTCATCGCTTCGCGAACCATCTTCTTTCTCTTCGACCTTCCTTTCGGGCCAATCTTCGTGGGCCTGCTTTATTTCATCCACCCGTTGCTCTTCCTTGTAACGGTCGTCGGAGCGGTTCTCATGGTTTCCTTAGCCGTGCTGAACCAGGTCGCCAGTTCGCGGCCTGGCAAGGAGGCGGCGGAGAATCTTAGCGCCGCAATGAATTCGGCGCAGGCCTTCGCGCGAAACTTCGAAACGGTCCGGGCACTCGGCATGGTGTCTAATGCGATAGAGTTCTGGGGCACCCGTTTTTCCGGCTCTCTACACGCCTCGGATGGGCTTGCTCGAACCAACGCATTTTATGGCGGCGTGTCCCGCACCACACGATCGGTCCTGCAAATCGCGATATTGGGCGTCGGCGCTTATCTGGTTCTGCACAACGAGATGACCGCCGGTATGATATTTGCGTCCTCGATGATTTCGGCACGTGCCTTGCAACCTCTTGACCAGATCATTGGAAGTTGGCGGCAGGTCATCGATGCCAATCTTGCATGGAAGCGGCTTTCAGCTGTCCAATCGAGGTCCGCACCAAAGGACAATGTTGCATTGCCAACGCCTCAAGGGGCGTTGAGCGCGGATCAAATTGTCTATCATCTTCCAGGTTCGGCCGACGGGTCGCTGCCGCTGATAAAGCGCTTGACCTTTGAAGTCGGCGCCGGCGAAACAGTCGCGATCGTCGGGCCAAGCCAGGCTGGAAAATCCACGCTGGCGCGCCTCATAGTCGGTGCCATTGAGCCCCGTTCGGGGGCGATCCGCATCGATGGCGGCGATATTCGAAGCTGGGATCCGGAGGAACTTGGCCGTCATATTGGCTATCTTCCGCAGGATGTGGAACTTTTCCCAGGGACCATCGGCCAGAACATTGCGCGTTTTGAACCAAATGCGCCTGATGAGAAATTGGTTCAAGCAGCTCAGCAGGCGCAGGTGCATGAGCTTATCCTGGGTCAGAGGGATGGATATTCGACAGTGATCGGCCCGACCGGCGTTCGCCTCTCGGGTGGCGAGCGTCAGCGCATTGGGCTTGCGCGCGCCTTTTACGGCGATCCCAAGGTCCTGGTTCTCGACGAGCCCAATGCGAATCTTGATTCCGACGGCGAAGCCGCACTCGAGCGGGCGATCATCCAGGCGCGTTCGCGTAAAACGACCGTGCTCGTCATAACCCACCGTCCCTCCCTCGCTTCCAAATGCGATCGTATACTCATGCTGCGCAGTGGCCAGGTCGAGATCTACGGTTTGACCAAGGACGTGCTCGACCAACTTGCCCAGCGACGCGGCCAAGCGGCGGCGGCCGCTCAGTCGCATGACAACGAAGGAGTGGTGCCTTTCCCGTCACCGGCTCGCGTGGAGGTGAAAGTCGCTAATGACGGTTCCTAACCAAACCACCCAGATGGGCGCCAAGGTGTATCGCTGGCAGCGCAACATCGATACGCGCACGGATCGGATCACCCTGGCGGGATATGCAAGCGTGGCCGTTTTCGTGCTCGGCTTCGGGTTCTGGGCAGCCACTGCACCGATTGCCGGAGCAACGATCGCGCCGGGTGTGGTCGCGGCAGCAGGGCAGAATGTCATGATCCAGCACCTTGAAGGAGGTGTTGTCGGCAGCATTAGAGTTCGCGAGGGTGACAGGGTCTCAAGAGGCCAGGCCCTGATCGTGCTCGATCCGACGGTGGCGCAGTCCCAGCTCAACCGCGTTCTCAAGCAGTGGGTTGCACAAAAAGCTGAAATTTCTCGGCTCGAAGCGGAGCGGGACGGCCTTGAGAAAATTGTCTTGTCCAGTGACCTCGGAGCCTATTCAGGCGCTTCCGAATACAGCGATGTCTTCGGAGAACAAAACAAGGAATTTCAGGCGCGGCTAGCGCGTTACGGCGCGGAACAGGGGATACTGCAGCAAAGGGTGGCAGCTCTTCAGGACGCCGTTGTCGGGTTAAAGGCTCAGAAGGAGGCAGCGGAAAATCAGCTTGCGATCGTCAACGAGGAGACGGAAAGAAAAAAAGACCTGCTGAAAAAAGGACTCACCAATCGTTCCGAATATACCGATCTTCTGCGCAGCACTGCCGAGCTGGTCGGCCAGGCAGGATCTCTGGAAGCGCAGATTGCCAGCTCGGCCACGCAGACTGTGGAAGCGCGTCAGCAGATTGAACGGCTTACAACCAGCCGGGTCGAGGATGCCGTTACTGAATTGAACAAGGCGCGCGCGCAGGTGGCAGACCTTGAAGAACAAATCAACGCCGCTCGATCAGTCCTGGAGCGGACGACCATCCGGGCGCCGGTGGACGGCATTATCGTCCGATCGCTTTACAATGCCGAAGGCAGCGTCATCCGAGCGGGGGAGGTGGTTATGGAGCTTCTGCCGACCACCAACGAGCTCATCATCGAGGCCAAGATAAAGCCCGAAGACATCGACTCAATCCGGGTGGGGCAGGATGCGAACATGATGTTCACGGCGCTCAATGCGCGCACGACGCCGAAGGTGCCCGGAAAGGTGTTCTACATTTCGGCGGATCGGCTGATCACACCCAGCACGGGACTGCCTTACTTCACCGTCCGGCTGAAAATGGCCGACAAGCTGCCACCGCAGGTCAAGCCCGAGCAGATCTATCCAGGCATGCCGGTCGAAACATTCATCTCAACCGGCGAACGAACGTTTCTGGCTTATCTGACCAAGCCCCTTGTGGACTCGTTCCAGCGCGCCTTCCGGGAGAGATAGGCCCGCCCCCTCCCGGATATCGGAAGCTCGGATGTGAAGCGGGCGCCGGATTGATCCGGCGCCCCCTATCACATTGGAGCCTGCGGCCTTCAACGTCAGACGAAGTGGAAGTCGTCCGCCGGATTATAACCAATCACTGTCCGTCCAGTGCCGTCGTCGGCTACGGTGAAGCTGTCTGCATCGTAAGCGCCGATAATGTGGAGCGTGGCATCATGGGTGCCGTCCGAAACGGTCAAGGTTCCTCCGCTTCCATCCTGGTTTGCCTGATAGACAGCGGATGTTCCGGTGCCGTACCAGATATCTCCGAGGTCCACTTTGTCGTCGTTGGTTATCCCCGCGATTCTGCCGCTGAAATCGAATGAATCGTCCAGCCGCAATGTGCCAGCTGCATCCGCCCCGAAAATGACGTCGGCGGACGAGGCGGCGTGAAACTCCAGCTGCGACATATTTCCGATGATGGCATCGCCGTCGCCGGTAACCTGACCGCCTATAGCGACGTTGCCGCCGTTGGCCCAGATCAATCCGGAATTGGCGACGGCACCGTTGATCGTCAGGCCACCAGACCCCGTCGCCTCCAGCGTTCCAGAGTTGACGACGGTGCTGCTGCCGGTGTCGATAACCAGCGCATGGGTGCCGGTGGCGATGATCGTGCCCTGATTGTTCAGACCCAGCAGACCGCCGCCGAGTTGGCCGGCGCCGGAGATGGTGTTGTCGACATTGGTCAAGGTGACATCGGCAGCCGTGCCGGAGATCGCGTTCGCATCGCTGTCGGACAGGACGATCTGCCCACCACCTTGCAGCGTGATACCGTGCTGGATCAGCTGCAGCAGGGTGTCGTTGCCGGCCGACTCGAGCGAGATAAGGCCGGTATTGTTGATTGTGCCGCTCAGTGGCAGCAGCGCGCCGTCGCCGATCGTCATGGTCCCGGCATTGTTCATCACCGGCGTCTGGTCGAAGACGAAATTGCTTCCTGTGAGCGCGCTCGAATGCACCCCGTCGAGCGTGATCGACTGGCCATCTCCAAGCGTGATCATCGCATTGCCGTTGGCATCGTCCGCCATGTGCGCCTGGACGTCGGCGAAGCTCGCAAAACCGGCATAACCGATGAGATCGACATGGTCGGCGGCCGTGTCGAAGTTGTGCACCGTGTCGTTGCCAATCGGCTGCGAGAAGACGAATAGGTCGTTGCCATGCGAGCCGGTCAGCACGTCGTCGCCGGACCAGGCAAAGATCGGCGAACCCGGCGCATAGGCTTCGACATTGTCGGCGACGAACTTGGTTCCGATCGTGCCGTCGGCATTCGTCCAAGTCATCGAGACGTCTAGCAGAGCCGCCCCGCTGAATTCGGCCGGCGTGGTGACCGTCAGCGATTGCACATCGTTGCTCTGAACTGTCCAAGTGCCGTCGCCGTTGTCGGTACCCCCGCTGATGCTCCAGCCCACAGGGACGCTGGAGACGACGACCACGATGGCATTCGCGACATCCCCCGAAGGGTTCGTTAGGGCCAGATTGATTGGCTCTCCGGCAACGCCAGCGGGCTTGACGTGGGTGTTGGTGATCAATGTGGCAAGATTGGCCACTGTGACACCGGAGAGATCGACCAGGATGTCGTTCGCCGAATTCGGGGTGGCACCAACTTGTTCGTAAACATAGGTGTGGGCCGTTCCGTTTATCGTAGCGGTGAACGCCACCGTCGCACCCGCAGCGCCGATATCGTTGTTTTGCAAATACTGAACTGCAGCGGCGACTCGCGACGTGTCTGTGGCACTCAGATTTAGCGCTGCACTGAAACTGTTGGCATCATCAAAGGTGATGATGCCGTTCGAAATCGTGTGCGACTTTATGGTTTGACCACCAATGGTCAGCGTCGAATCGGTTCCATTGACGTTCGCGCCCGTCGCGGCTGCCGGGGTCCCTTGCAGGTCGAGGAAGTCCGCGGCCGAGGCAAAATCGGTAACCACGTCATACCCTGTGATCGTACCGGCATTGCCGCTACCTCCAACAATGGCCAGCGATTGTCCGGAATTGACGATGAAGGTGTCCGCACCTCCGCCACCCGTTACGGTGTCGGCACCGCCGCCGCCCGTAATGGTGTCGTCTCCGGTGCCTCCACCGCCGTTGATCGTGTCATTGCCGGATCCGCCGGTCAGGGTGTCATCACCGCCGTTTCCGGAACTGCCGGTGATATTGAAGGCCCCGGTCGTGACTGCGCTTGCGTCGACGACAAGGTCTCCGTTTCCTGTAATACCGGATCCGTCAATCGTCAGCGTACCGTTGTTCTGGAAGGTGGACGCGAAGATGAACGTGTCGGTATGATTTCCGTTGTTGGAATCGATCAACACGAGCGATTCGAAGTTCGTGAGCAGCGTAGTACTTCCCGTGCCATCCCCAAATGTATGAGTCCCGAGGCTGCCGTCGGATATGGTCAACGTATCGTTGCCTGAACCGCCGGTTATCTTGTCGCCATTGTTCAGAGTGGCATCTGTTCCATTTACGTTGTTTGTGCCGGACGTGTAGAAAACGGTATCTGGGCCCGTCGTCAGCGTGAACGGGTTTGGGCTGTTTACGGAATTCACGGAAATTGCAATCGTGTCCGTGTCGGTTAGCGCTCCAGCGTCGCTGGTTGCGATCTGGATGGACGCCGAGCCGCTGAAGCCCGATGTCGGTGCGAAACTCAGCCCGTTCAGTGCAGCATTGATGGCGGCATCCGTGCCGCTGAACGTCATCGTGCCGTCAGAGGTGCCGTCGCCGACTGTGAACGACAGGCCAGAAGTGCCGTTGAGCGTGATGGCCCCGTTGGTTGCGGCCAGCGTCACTGTGTGGCTGGTATTGTCCACATCAGAAACACTGATGGCGTTGCCGTTCGCCGTGCTGAACACCTTGGCCGTATTCGTGTTGGTCGTCTGTGCAGCTGGCACACCATTCACCGGCGCGTCGTTGGCGCCGTCGATGGTGATGACGAGCTGTGCTGTGTCGGTGAGGTTGCCCGGATCCTTGACTGTGTAGGTGAAGGTGTCGGTCAGCGTGCCGCCGGCATTGAGCGCCTGGACGGTGGCATTGCTGTTGTTGACGGCATAGCTGTAGCTGCCGTCGGGGTTGAGCGTCAGCGTGCCATACTGGCCTGCCAGGCCGGTGCCGACCGTGCCGCTTGTGCCCGAGCCGGCCTCGGTGCCGGTGCGGATCGCCGAAACCACCAGCGAGGCGGTGGCGTTGTCGACGTCGCTGTCGGCTCCCGGCCCGGTGGTGATGACGTTGCCGTTCGCACTGCTGCCCGCGGTGCCGTTGGCGGTGCCGCCCGCCTCAGTGGCCGAGCCGGTGTCGTCGGCCGCCACCGGTGCATCGTTGACCGGCGTGACGCTGATCGTGACGTTATGCGAGATGCTGCTGTCGGTGCCGTCGCTCACAACGACGTTGACGGTCCGAGCCGCTGTCGTCGGCGTGTCGCTGGTGTTGTTGTAGACGACGCCGTCGAGGATCGTCTGGTAGGTGGCCTGTGAAGCCGAGCCGGTGATCGACAGAATGCCAGTGCTTGCGGTGTAGAGCACCGTCAGTCCGGCTGCGGCCGCCGTGGCGCTGGCGTTGAGCGACAAGGATTCGATCGCATTCCCATCGGGTCGCGCCGTCAGCGTCGCCGTCAGGGACGTCAGGTTGGCCGAGTCGACATCGGCTACGGTCGCCGAAGGCGAGATCACCAGCGGTGTCTGCTCCGTGAACGAAGCCGTCGCGTCATTGCCGGCGCCCACGCCGTTCAGATCAATGGTCGGCGCGTCGTTGGTGCCGGTGATGGTGATGGTCACCGTCTGGATG
>NZ_JBWKME010000010.1:0-17994 GCF_056431085.1 Mesorhizobium waitakense
CTCCCCGTCACCATACGGGGAGAAATGCCCGGCAGGGCAATGAGGGGCGGCACTAACCTTTCCAATTGAATTGATTGAATAAATCAATCCGCCTGGCTACGCTCCAGCAGCCTCTCTGCCTCCGCTACCACTTGCCCCGGCGTTACATGGTCCCCGGGTGCGGCCAAAAGCGTTGATGCGTATGGCCCGCGCGGGCCGGTGAGGCCGGGCTCGGTGGCAAGAAAAACCGCAACCGTCGGCAGGCCGAAGGCGCTGGCGAGATGGGTCAGCCCGGTGTCGGCGCCAATGACCAGCGTCGAACGGCCGATGATCGCGGCGATGTCGGAGAGCGGCGATTTGGGCACCACGACCGTTGACGGAATGGCTCCAGCGATCGCTTCGGCGACGGCCTTCTCGCGCTCGTTCGACCATGTCGTGACCGGCGTCGTTTCCCTTTCAACCAGCAGGCGGGCGGTTTCGATCCAGTCTTGGACCGGCCACTTCTTGTCTTCGCGGCTGGTGCCGTGCAGCAGGAACGCGATTTTTCCCGCGATGCCGACAAGACTGCCGGGCGGCGGGACGATGCCGGAGTCCAGCCTCGAAAGATCGGGCTGGTAGCCGAGCGCCAGCCCGAACAGCCGACGCGTGCGTTCGATGGCGTGCAGGTCGCGCGGCACGGCGTAGGTGACGTCGTAGACCAGCGACGCAGAAGGTTCGCGCGCGCTCGACCGGTCGAAGCCGGCGATCGGCGCACCGGCCTGCCTGGCCACCAGGGCTGATTTCAGCAGTCCCTGCGCATCGATGACGAGGTCGTAGCGGCAATCGCGCAAGGTGCGGCGCAAGGCGGCCGCTTCGCGCCAGGTACCGCCGTCGAGCAATGTCTTGCGCCAGCGCCTGATCGCCACCGTGTGGATCCTGTCGATCGCCGGATGCAACGCCACGATGCCGGCGAATGCCTCTTCCACGCACCAGTCGAAGGATATGTCCGGCCTGACAAGGCGAGCATCCTCGACGGCTGGAAAGGTGTGGATGACATCGCCCATCGACGACGTCTTGACGATGAGGACCTTCATGCGGCTGCCGGGATTTCCAGCAGGCGTTTCGCCGCCGCCACGACCTGCTCGACTTCAAGCGTCTTCAGGCAGTTGAGGTGGCCGAGTGGACAGACCTTCTGGTGGCAAGGCGAACAGGACAGGCCGAGCCAGACCAGTTCGCACCGTTCCGCCAGCGGCGGCGTATTCTGTGGCGAGGTCGAGCCGTAGACGGCAACGATCGGCGTGCCGACCCCAGCCGCGACATGCATCAGCCCGCTGTCGTTGGACACCGCCAGCCTTGCCGCCGAGATCAGGTCGATGGCGTCCTCCAGCCGGGTCTGGCCGGCGAGGTCGACAACGCCGGGGGCGAGGGCGGCGATCTCCGCCGCCACGTCGCGGTCGTTCTTCGAGCCGAACAGCGCGACCTTCAAACCCTTCGCCATAAGATCACGGGCAAGCCCGGCATAGCTTTCGCTCGGCCAGCGCTTGGCCGGGCCGAACTCGGCGCCAGGCATCAGCGCTGCGAATTTCTGGGGCGCGAGCCCGAAGCGGTCGAGCAGGGCGGCCTGGTTCTTCGCGTCAACGGTCAGGCGTGGCGGCCGGAAACTGCCGCCCTGGGCGAGGCCGAAATAAGCCTGCGCCGTGCGTCGTTTGACGCTGTCTGGCAGCGGCACGATGTCGGTCAGCAGGCCGTAGCGCATTTCGCGCAAATAGCCGAAACGGCGCGGAATGCGGGCGAAGAACGGGATCAGCGCCGATTTCCAGCTGCCCGGCAGGACATAGGCCATGTCGTAGCGGCCGCGCAGCAGTCGGCCAAAACGCCGGCGAATGGTGAATTCCAGCGCGCCGGGCTTGAGCGGAAAGTCGATCTGCTGGCGGATTTCGGGCATGCGCTTGACCAGCGGTGCGGCCCAGGCCGGCGCCAGCACATCGATCGCGGCGTTGGGATGAAGCTCTTTCAGCGCCGAAAACAGGCACTGCGCCATCACCATGTCGCCCACCCAGCGTGGGCCGATCACGAGGATCGTTGGGCTTTCAGCCATTCGACATAGTCTCTGACACCGGTTTCCACTGTCCGGAATTGGCCATTGTAACCGACCGCGCGCAAACGGGACATATCAGCTTGCGTAAAGCTCTGGTAGCTGCCCTTGAGATGGTCGGGGAATTCGATGAATTCGATCTCGCCCTTGCCCAGCGTGTCGATGACGGTTTCGGCAATGGCACGGAAGGGCTGGGCGCGACCGGTGCCGCAGTTGAAGATGCCGCTCGATCCGCGCTTCCACAGCCACAGATTGACGTCGGCGACGTCGCCGACATGGATGAAATCGCGGCTTTGCTCGCCCGGTCCGAAGCCATCATAGGCGCCGAACAGTTTCGGGTTCTCGCCCCGCTCGACCTGGTTGAACAGGTGGAAGGCGACCGAGGCCATGGCGCCCTTGTGCGCCTCGCGCGGACCGTAGACGTTGAAGTAGCGCAAGCCCACAACTTGCGCATGATCGGTGTCGAAGACGGTGCGCCTGACATAGTCGTCGAACAGCTTCTTGGAATAGGCATACACGTTGAGCGGTCGCTCGAGCGCCGGGTCTTCGCGAAATTCGGCGCCACCGCCATAGACGGAAGCCGAGGAGGCGTAGAGGAAGGGCACGCGCAGCGCCTGGCAGGCATGCAGCAACCGTTTCGAGAAGGCGTAGTTCACCTCCATCATGAACTTGCCGTTCCACTCGGTGGTGGTCGAGCAGGCGCCCTGGTGGAACACGGCCTCGATGCGGCCGAACGAGCCAGCCTCCATACGGCCCAGGAAATCGTCCTTGTCGAGATAGTCGGCGATGCGCAGATCGGCGAGATTGGCGATCTTGTGGCCATCGGTGAGGTCGTCGACGACGAGGATGTCGTCATGGCCTTCGGCATTCAGCGCCGCGACGATGTTGGAGCCGATCATGCCGGCGCCGCCCGTGACGATGATCATGTTGTTGGCCCTGATACGCGTTTCACTTGCCGATTCCGGCCCTTATAAGGGAGGCAGGGTGGGCTGTCGATAAAGCAGGCAGCGAAGCGGATGTCACAGTGGCGCCGCAAAGCTTCCGCTTCAGTCGGTTTGTGCCACCCGGGACGATCGTGAGGGACAGAAGAATGCCGTCGACCGAACTGCTCATCGCGTTTTTCGCCACCACGGCGATCTTCGCCTACATTCCCGGCCCGGCCATGCTCTACGCCGCCGCGCAGACGATGGCGCGCGGCCGCTGGTCCGGCCTGACGGCAGCACTTGGCATTCATCTGGGCGGCTATGTGCATGTCTTTGCCGCTGCCGCAGGCCTGTCGGTGCTGTTTCACGCCGTGCCGCCCCTCTACCTGGCGGTCAAGCTGGTCGGCGCGCTCTACCTGATCTGGCTCGGCGTTTCGCTGTTCCGCAAGCGCGTCGAGGGCGACATGGCGCTGCCCGCGATCGAGCGGAAATCGGCGCGGCGCGCCTTTTTCGAGAGCATCACCGTCGAGGTGCTCAATCCCAAGACGGCGATCTTCTTCATGGCCTTCCTGCCGCAGTTCATCGATACCTCGGCGGCGCTACCGGTCTGGCTGCAGTTCGTCGTGTTGGGCACCATCGTCAATCTGATGTTCTCTTCGGCCGATATCGTCTGTGTGTTCCTGGCCGGTGCCGTGATCGGCCGCTTGCGGCGTTCGAGCCGTGCACAGCGCCTGATGCAGCGGGCCGGTGGGGCGGTGCTGGTCGGGCTGGGTGTCCATGTCGCCCTGCAGAAGAGCTGACCGCCGGGCGATCGCGGTCATGGCCAGCCGTTGCGCTGCGTGGATTTGCGGTATATCGGCTTCGCCATGAACGAACCGGCCCTTCAATTGATGATTACCCGCAAGGTTGAAATCGGCCTTTTCCACGCGTTGCCAGTGACATGATCAAGCACAATCCACCTTCTCCCGAACCCCTGCACCGCGCCATTTCGCGGTTCGGCCAGGCCACCGTGCTGGTGGTCGGCGACTTCATCCTCGACCGGTTCGTCAACGGCGTCATCGAGCGGATCTCGCCGGAAGCGCCGATCCCGGTGCTGCACGGGCGCGGCGAAACCTCGACGATGGGTGGCGCCGGCAATGTCGTCGCCAACATCGTCTCGCTCGGCGCATCCGCTATTCCGGTGTCGGTAATCGGCACTGATGCTGCCGGCAACAATCTCGTGCGCATGCTGCGCGAACTCGGCGCCGACACAGCGGGCCTGGCGCAGGAGCGTGGCCGCATGACCTCGTCGAAGAGCCGCTTTAGTGCGCTCAACCAGCAGGTGCTGCGCTTCGACGAGGAGGAGATCAAGCCGCTCGATGTTGCGGAGCGCGACGGTCTGATCCGGCATTTCGGCGCGGCGCTGATGCGCGCCGACATCGTCGTCCTGTCCGACTATGGCAAGGGCATATTGCTCGACGGCGTCGCCGGGGACTTGATCGCCATCTGCCGTGAGGCGGGAAAGCCGGTGCTTGTCGATCCGAAGGGCCGCGACTATGCGCGCTATGCCGGAGCGACCGCCATCACCCCAAACCGCAAGGAGCTTGGCGAAGCTGTCGGCCATGCGGTGTTCGCCGATGACGAGATCGTGGCGGCGGCACGCCAGTTGATTTCCGCGCATGGCTTCGATTTCGTCGTGGCGACGCGCAGCGAAAAGGGCATGAGCGTGGTCGACCCGACCGAGGCGCGCCATATCGCCACCCAGGCGCGCGAAGTGTTCGACGTTTCGGGCGCCGGCGACACGGTGATCGCGAGTTTTGCATTGGCGCTGGCGGCCGGTGCCGACCCTGTCGCGGCGGCATCGATCGCCAATGCCGCCGGCGGCGTCGTGGTGGGCAAGCGCGGCACCGCGCGGCTGACGGTCGAGGAACTCACCGGTGCGCTGTTCCGATCGCACGGGCCGACCGCGCACAAGGATGCCATCCTCGACGCCACGTCGGCCGCGCGCATGGTCGCGGCGTGGAAGGAGGAGGGCTTGAGTGTCGGCTTCACCAATGGCTGCTTCGACATCCTGCATGCCGGTCATGTCAGTCTGTTGCACGCGGCGCGCAGCCAGTGCGACCGGCTGGTGCTTGGCCTCAACAGCGATGCTTCGGTGCGACGGCTGAAGGGCGCCGGGCGGCCGGTCAACGACCAGCATGACCGCGCTTGCGTGCTCGCCGCCCTTGCCTCGGTCGATGCGGTCGTGGTGTTCGAGGAGGACACGCCCCTGGCGCTGATCGAAGCGCTGCTGCCCGACATGCTGGTCAAGGGCGCCGATTACACGATCGACACCGTGGTCGGTGCCGATGTGGTGCGGAAGGCGGGCGGCCGCGTCGTGCTGATAGATCTCGTCGCCGGCAAAAGCACCACCAACACCATCGGCAAATTGCGCGCCGGCGGCACCACAAGCTGAGGAATTCATGTCTGACCTGAACGACTACCTGGTCCGCTCGGCGGCCGCGATTTCCGCCATGGTCGAGCGCGACCTGACGAGCGAGATGGAGCGGGCGGTGAGCGCCATCGTGACGGCTCTTTCGCAGGGCAAAGCCTTGCTGATCTGCGGCAATGGCGGCTCGGCCAGCGATGCCATCCACATCGCCGGCGAACTGGTCGGCCGCTTCCTCAAGGAGCGCAAGGCCTACAATGTCATAGCACTGCCGGCCAATGCCGCGGTGCTGACCGCCTGGGGCAATGACTATGGCTTCGACACGGTGTTTTCGCGCCAGGTCGAGGCGCATGGCTCGGCGGGCGGCGTGCTGCTGGCAATCTCGACCAGCGGCAATTCGCCGAGCATTCTCGCCGCTGCCGAGCAGGCGCGGATGATGGATATGACGGTGATCGGCCTGACCGGCGACACCGGCGGCAAGCTCAAGCCGCTATCGGACATCCTGCTCAACGTGCCCTCGACCTCGACCCCGATCATCCAGCAGGGGCATCTGTGCCTCTATCATCATCTGTGCGAAGTGGTCGAAGCGCGTCTCAGCAATGGCTGACAGGTCGTGGTCGTGAAGCCCGAACCCTATCCGCTCCAGGAGCCCGGACTGTGGGTCGAGCGGATCGATAGCAGGATTTTTCCGACCGGTACGCCTGCGCTGTTTCTCGACCGCGACGGCACCATCAATCTCGACACCGGCTATCCCGATGACCCGGCCGAAATGGTGCTGCGCGAAAATATCGCCGCTGCGATCGGTGCCGCCAATCGGGCCGGCATTCCCGTCATCATCGTCACCAACCAGTCGGGCATCGCGCGCGGCTACTACGGCTGGAGCGATTTCGCCGCCGTCAATGGCCGCGTGCTCGACCTGCTGCGCGCCGACAACGCGTTCGTGGATATGGTCCTTGCCTGCGCCTATCACGAGGCGGGCGAGGGGCCGCTTGCGATCGCCAATCATCCGATGCGCAAGCCCAATCCCGGCATGCTGCTGGAGGCGGCCAAATGTCTGGGGCTCGATCTGCGGCGTTCGCTGATCGTTGGCGACAAGCCGGCGGACATGGAGGCGGGACAGCGCGCCGGCCTCTCGCAGGGCTGGCTGGTCGACGGCGAAGCGGCCGTTCAATCGGGCTTTACAGTCCAGCCCTGGCGCAACCACGAGGATTTGGGTGGCCTGCTCGCCGTAATAGCGGCACTCGGCGATATGTCAGGCTAGAGCAACTCCTGGAAAAGTGTGAAACGGCTTTCCGTCCGGAATTGCATCAAAGCAAGGGGGGCATAATTCCGAAAGTGGAATTTGGCCTCAAGTCGGATCGTTGTCTCGCGAAGCTTCATAAAGCTTGGCCTCGGTGGCGAACGAATACACCATCACCATCATCGAATAGACGAAGCCATGCCGGCCGCACAGGAAGTAGCGCTTGGCCAGATAGAATTTCAGGAAGTTGCCGAGCGGCGACAGGACCAGCCTTATCAAGCCCGGCTTCTTGCCTCTCTCGACCAGCGTGGCAACCTTGAGGCTGGAGTAGGTGTTGGCCCTTGCCAGATCCTCCGCGACAGTCATTTCGCGGCGATGCAGCAACACGCCATTTTCAATCGTACCGGTTTCGCCCGGCACCTCGAACGATTCATGGACCCGCAGGTCAATGTCCATGGTGGCCTTGTCGCGGCGGAACAGACGCAGCAGCCTGTTGTGCAGCACCCAGCGGTGTGCATAGCCATAGCCTTTCAACTTGTCGCGGCGTCTTACGAACCATCCGTCGATGGCCTCGTTCTGAGGCTGCGTCACGGTCACGATCGACCGCCTGAGCAGGTCGTCGACGGCCTCATCGGCTTCAATCGAAAGGCACCATGGCTGCGTGGCTTGATCAAGCGCGAATTGCCGCTGACGTGGGAAACCCGGCCAATCGTTGTGAAACAGCCTTATCGGGTAGCCCTTGGCGATGAACTCCTGAATGACGACCAGGGTGTTATCCGTCGAACCCGAATCGACGACGACGATGTCGGCGCAGAAGTCGACGCTCTCCAGGCAGGGGCCGATCATGTCGGCTTCGTTCATGCAGATGATGAGCGCCGAAACCGGGCTAGAAAATCGAGTCATGATCCCACTCTACAGCACACTGTTCTGTGAAATTACGCTGCTTGCGCTATCTGTTGTTACGCAATCCCTGTCGAAAAACCCGTCACACTTTCCTGAAATTGCCTTAGGAAACCAACAAAGCGGCCACGTCCGTCACAACGCTCCGGCTTTCTACACCAGAGCCTGTCGAATGCGAAAGCGGCTCTGGTATGGCGAAGCCGGGAATTCGCATCGAGCGGGGACGATGTGGTGCTGCCGTCGACCAGCCTCAAGGCTGTGCAAACGAGACCAGCCCCTCGTCCTTGACCCGGCGGATGGTGAGCGCGGTGCGCACCGTGTCGACATTCGGGGTCGAAGTCAGCTCCTCGATGACGAACGTCTGGAAAGCCCCCAGGTCGCTCGCCACGCAGTGCAGCAGGAAATCGGATTCACCCGATACCATCCAGGCGTCGCGGACGATCGGCCAGCCGCGGGTGCGCTCGGCAAAGGTGCGCAGTTCGGCGTCGGCCTGGTGATGCAGGCCGATCAGGCAGAAGGCGACGACATCGAGGCCAAGCGCCGGCGCGTTGAGCAAGGCGCGGTAGCCGCGGATGATGCCGGCTTCCTCCAGCCGCTTGACGCGACGCAGGCACGGCGGCGCCGAAATGCCAACGCGGTTCGACAGTTCGACATTGGTCATGCGGCCATCGGCCTGAAGCTCGCGCAGGATCTTCCAGTCGATGGCGTCGAGATCGGCCTTGAGCGGCATGAGGGCTCTCGATAAGTCAGGGGCAATACGCAAGAATCTTGCGTGATCTTGTAATTAAACGACTTCTGTGTCCATTCCATCCCTCGCTCGGAATATTTCGGCCGATCAAAGCGGCGACAGGGTGCGACAAAGCTTTCCGGGGACGAATGCCAACCCGCCTTGCTGGCGCCGTGGGCAACACTTACATTACGCGCGATATCGACGAGTTTTCCATGCCGCAATTGTCGGCAGCCCTCCGAATAGGCTTCCAGATGACCACCAAGCACGCGCCCGTTCTCATTATCGGTTCCGGCCCCGCCGGCTATACGGCGGCAGTCTACGCCGCCCGCGCCATGCTGAAGCCGATGCTGGTCGCCGGGCTGCAGCAGGGCGGCCAGCTGATGATCACCACCGATGTCGAGAACTATCCCGGCTTCGCCGACCCCATCCAGGGTCCGTGGCTGATGGAGCAGATGCTGAAGCAGGCCGAACACGTCGGCACCGACATCATCAACGACATCATCACCGAGGTCGACCTCAATGTGCGGCCGTTCCGCGCCAAGGGCGATTCCGGCACCACCTACACCGCCGACGCGCTGATCATCGCCACCGGCGCGCAGGCCAAATGGCTGGGCATTCCGACCGAACAGACCTTCATGGGCTTTGGCGTCTCGGCCTGCGCCACCTGCGACGGCTTCTTCTACCGCGGCAAGGATGTCGCGGTGGTCGGCGGTGGCAATTCGGCGGTGGAAGAGGCACTCTACCTGTCGAACCTCGCCAAGAGTGTGACTGTCATCCACAGGCGCAGCGATTTCCGCGCCGAGCGCATCCTGCGCGAGCGGCTCCTGAAGAAGGACAATGTCCGCGTCATCTGGGACACGGTCGTCGACGAGATCACCGGCCGTCCCGGCAAGGCGCCGCTGCCGCCTTCGGTCGAAGGGCTGAAGCTCAAGCATGCGGTGACCGGCCAGGAAACGCATCTCAAGGTCGACGGCGTGTTCGTGGCCATCGGCCACGCGCCGGCGGTCGAACTGTTTGCGGGCAAGCTGAAGCAGAAGCCGAACGGCTATCTGTGGACGGCGCCGGATTCGGCCCGCACCGACGTTCCCGGCGTGTTTGCGGCGGGTGACGTGACCGACGACATCTACCGCCAGGCGGTGACCGCGGCGGGGCTCGGCTGCATGGCGGCACTCGAGGCGGAGAAGTATCTGGCCGGCATCGAAGTGCACCGCGAAGCGGCGGAGTAAAGAGTTCAGAAGGCGACTTAGAAACGCCGTGTAAAAGCCTGATTTTTCATTCAGACGCCAAAACAGAACGAGGGGTAGCATGGCGTTGGACTGGGACAAGCTACGCGTGTTTCACGCTGCGGCGGAGGCGGGGTCGTTTACCCATGCGGCCGAGACATTGCATCTGTCGCAATCGGCGATTTCGCGGCAGGTCAGCGCGCTCGAACATGATGTCGGCGTGCCGCTGTTCAACCGCCACGCCCGCGGGCTGGTGCTGACTGAGCAGGGCGAAATGCTGTTCCGCACGGCGCATGACGTGCTGATGAAGCTCGAAACCATCAAGTCGCGGCTGACCGAGACCAAGGATCGCCCGTCCGGCGTGCTCAGGGTGACGACCACCGTCGGGCTGGGCGCCGGCTGGCTGACCGAGCGGGTGCAGGAGTTCATAGAGCTCTATCCCGAAATCAGCCTGCAGCTGATCCTCGCCAACGAGGAACTCGACCTGACCATGCGCCAAGCCGATTGCGCCATCCGGCTGCGCCAGCCGCAGCAGCCGGACCTGATCCAGCGCCGCCTGTTCACCGTGCATTTCCACCTCTATGCCTCGCCCACCTATGTCGCCAAGCACGGCAAGCCGGCTTCGGTGGCCGAGCTGAAGAGCCATCGCATCGTCACCTTCGGCGTGCCGGTGCCATCGCATCTGTCGGAGCTGAACTGGCTGGAAACGATTGGCGATTTCGAAGGCGGACAAAGGGTGCCGACGCTGCAGATCAACGACATATTGTCGATCAAGCGCGCGGTGCAGGGCGGCGCCGGCATCGCCATGCTGCCCGACTATGTGATCAGCAAGGACTCCGACCTGGTGCAATTGCTGCCGGAGACCGAGGTGCCGTCCTTCGACACCTATTTCGCTTATCCAGACGCGATGAAGAACCAGGCCAAGCTGCATGTCTTTCGCGATTTCATCATCGCCAAGGCCCGTAGCTGGTCTTTCTGATCCACCCTGGCGTCCGACTGTCTGGTCTTCATCCAGTTCTAAAATCACCCCCGCCAGGGCGTCAGCCGCGGCAGCCAGCCGGGCACGGCGCGGCGATAGATCTCGTATTGCGCGCCGTAGCGGCGGGCCAATGTCGGCTCCTCGTAGAGCCGGACGAACGACACCATGGCGATCGCGCCGATGATCGCGTAGGCGGCAAGCGTCCAGCTCGAGAACAGCAGCGCCTGGCCGAGGATGATCGACAGCACCGCGACATACATCGGGTTGCGGACATGGCGATAGATGCCGCCGACCACCAGTCTCTCGGTCGGTGCAACCGGAGCGGGCGTGCCCAGCCCCTCGAGCGCAAAGCGGCCGAAGGCATGCAGCAGTGCAGCGATCGCGGTGACGATCAGGAGCCCGCCAACAGGCACAAAGCCCGGCAGGCTCGACCATGGCAAGCCCCAATGATCGGTCAACAGCCAGGGCACCAGCCCGGCAACCACGCCGGGTGCGGCGATGAAGAATGCCGCGCTGCCGGCGATCGCCGAAAACGTCCGCATTGGGTGCTTCCTCCCTGACTGCCTGATAAATGAACGGCTGCTGCCTGCTTCCACATCATTGCGCGGTTTTGGCATTTGGGCACAGAAATCGATCGCGATTGGCGATTCTGTAGTGAGAATCGCGCCTCCGTACGCTCCGTTTTGCTGATTTTGCTGGTCCTATAGGTCTCGGATATGGGTTAGACCACAGCCTGCGTCTTTTTGCATGCGTGTGTTGCAAAATAGATGCTTGTTTCTTGGGCATGATGAGCACATATATAGATCATCTCCTGGGCGCGTTCTCCTCCCATTAGCGCCCTAGAGTGTTCCCCTCTGGAGGTTAGCCTTAACAGGCACTTCCAATCAAACTCAGCCGGATCTTCGTTGATCCGGCTTTTTTGTTGCCCGAGCCCTGCCGGAGCAACTCGAAAATTCATCAGAATTGCCACGTAACAGTGACATGTAACCTCAGGTAACATGACATGGACGCCCGACACGTGCTATCCAGACCATAGGACGCGGTGTGGTCGTGCGGGAGATGGGGGCATCACTCGAACGGCCCGGGCTCAGGCGGCTACCGCGTCCGAACCATTTCCGCCGCCGAAGCTCGGCGGCGCCAGATGCGGCGGACCTTCCGTTTTACCTCCTGGGAAACGGTCCGCGAATAAAACGACGTCCGGTCCCCGCCGGGCGTCGTTTTCATTTGGCCCCCTCGAACCGGGGTTCGAGAGGAAGACCGAATCAGGCAGCCTTGCCGTTGGCATTCATCGCTTCGTCGGCGAGACGCCCGGTGAGTTCGGCCATGTGGTCGAAGACGGCGCGGTAGCTGGCGACGCCAGCGGTCGCCGAGCGCAACTCGATGATCAGGTCGCCGATCTCGGCCTGCGGCATGGTCGCCTCGACAACATCCCATCCCGGCCAGTCAGGCCGCGCATCATAGCCGAGGATCTGGCCGCGCCGCTGCGGGATGAGCGCGATGATCTTCGAGGTCGCGTCGGAGGGCGTGACGATCTCGACCTTCATCACCGGTTCCAGAAGCACCGGCGAGCAGGCGGCCATGCCTTCCTTCATCGCCAGTCTGGCCGCCATCTGGAAGGCCATGTCGGAGGAATCAACCGCGTGGTAGGAGCCGTCCGAGAGGTTGACGGCGACATCTACGACGGGAAAGCCGAGCGGGCCCGACTTCAGATAGTCGCGCACGCCAGTTTCGACCGACTGGATATAGGTCTTCGGCACGACGCCGCCGGTGATGGTGTCGGTGAACTGGAAGCCGGAGCCGCGCGGCAGCGGCTTGATCTCGATCACCACGTCGCCGAACTGGCCATGACCGCCCGACTGTTTCTTGTGCCGGCCGCGCTGCTGCGCCGATTTGCGGATCGTCTCGCGATAGGGCACCGCCGGCGCATGACCTTCGACCGGGATCTGGTTCTTGCCTTCCAGCCGCTCGCGCACGACACGCAGATGCATCTCGCCATGGCCCGACAGCACGGTCTCGGCCGAGTCCTGGTTGTGGCGCAGGCTGAGCGAGGGGTCTTCCTCCGCCAGCCGCTGGATGGCGGCCGACATCTTCACTTCGTCCTTGCGCTCCTTGGGGCGCAGCGCGAAAGCGAAGACCGGCTGCGGCGGCTCGAACTCAAGCAGCGGCTTGATGCCGCCCTTGGCCGAACTCAGCGTCTGGCCGGTCTTGACCTCATCCAGCTTGCCCAGCGCCACCGTGTCGCCGGCCTTGGCGATGGTGAGCTTGAACTGATCCTTGCCGAGCATTCGGTAGATGCCGGAAACCTTCGCCGTGTTGCCGCCGGGCAGCCAGAGTTCGGAGCCGTCGACGACCTGGCCGGACAGGATGCGCGACACCGACAGCTTGCCGCCATGCGGCGTGTGGATGGTCTTCATCACCTGAGCCACGGTGGCCGCGCCGTCGGGCGCGCCCAGCCGCTTGCGGGTCGCCTCGATGTCCGGCGCGTCGTGGCGGATCGCCTTCAAGAGGCGCAGCACGCCATTGCCTTTCTCGGCTGTGCCGATCAGCACCGGCGTCACCGCGCCATCGCGCAGATCGGCGGCGAGGTCGTCGAAGATGGCGTCCTTGGGCGGCTCGATCTCCTCGAGCAGTTGTTCCATCAGTTGGTCGTCATGATCGGCCAGCGTCTCCAGCATGGAGAAGCGCGCCTCCAGTTCGCGCGCCTTGTCATCGCCAGGTATTTCGGCCACTTCGCTTTCGGCATATTCGCGATAGATGTAAGCGCGCTCCAGCGCCAGATCGATCGAGCCGATGACGACGCCATCCTTGCGCAGCGGAATCTGGCGCAGCAGCAGCGGCACGGCGCTGGCCGGCTGCAGCATCTTCAGCGTGTCGCGCACGCCGGCGATTGCCTTGTCGACCTTGTTGAGGAACAGGATGCGCGGCACGCCGAGATCGTCGAGCCTGCGCATGATCAGCTGCAGGGCAGGGATCTTCTTTTCATCGGCCTCGGCAACGACCACAGCGAGGTCGCAGGCGGCCAGCACCGGCTCGGCCTCGAAAGAGAATTCGATGGAGCCGGGACAATCGACGATAGTAAGCTGCTCGCCCATGAATTCGGTGGTGGCGAAGGTCGCCTCGACGCTCATCGCGTGGGCCCGCGCCTCTGGCGAATGATCTGAAACGGTGTTGCCCGATGAGACGGGGTTTTGTCGGGGGATTGAGCCCGTGCGGGCCAATATGGCTTCGAGAAGTGTCGTCTTACCGCTGGCGAAGGGACCGATTATGGCAATGCATTTCGGTCCCGTGCGTCGTCCTCCGGCGCGAGTACCCATGACTGACCTCCACTCAGGCGTTTCCCGTAGGACCGACTGGCATGCATGGTTCAGGCTTGGTCAATCGGTCCTGAGCGGCGGCCGGCCTGTTCGACCGTCGCGGGCGGGGTTCTTTTGGTTTGGCCACCTGCCCGAAGCCATCGTCCCACTTGTTTGCCGGCAGGGCAAGAAAAATAGAAATTCTTCGGCCGTCGCCTCAGGCGCTCAGCGCCAGCGGCTCGGCATGGACGGCATGCAACGGACCAAGCTTGTCGCGCGGCGCCGGCCGGCCGAAGAAATAGCCCTGGAAACGATTGCATCCGGCGGCCTTGGCCAGGGCGAATTCCTCTTGCGTCTCGACGCCCTCGGCGGCGGTGCGCGAAACGGCCGGTTGCGCCTGGGATGATATCGGCCGAGAATGGATTTTGCGTCAAAGGCGTTTTGCTTCAAATGTCTGGCGGCGTTTGATGCCGATCGCTTCACCAGTTCCAGGATCACCCCGATGAAGATCATTGCCTGCGGCAGCGTGCCGACCATCACAGCGCCGGAGAAGTACTTCACCGGCCGCGTGTTGCAGACGCCGATCATCGAGAAGGAGGCGCCGGCGCGGCTGCGGGCCACGCTGGTCAGCTTCGAGCCGGGCGCGCGCACCCACTGGCACACGCATCCGCTCGGCCAGACACTCTATGTCACCTCAGGCGCAGGCCTTGCCCAGACATGGGGCGAGCCGGTCCAGGAGATCAGGGCCGGCGACGTCATCTCGTTCGCGCCTGGCGAAAAGCACTGGCACGGTGCGGCGCCGAAATCGGCGATGACGCATATCGCCATGCAGGAGGCGCTGGACGGTGTCCACGCCGACTGGCTAGAAGAGGTGACGTCAGTCCAATATGGCGGCTGAGTGCCGAGCCTGTGATGAGGCGTCGTTGCCAATAAAAAACCCGGCCTGAAGCCGGGTTTCCAGTTTCAAGACTGGCCTGATCAGGTCAGCGATGCCGTGAAGCGCTGGATGCGCGTGCAGGCTTCCTCAAGCAGCGTCTCGGAAGTGGCGTAGGAGATGCGGAAGTTGGGACCGAGGCCGAAGGCCGAGCCGAACACCACCGCGACCCCCTCGGCCTCGAGCAGTTCCGAGCAGAAGCTCTCGTCGGTGTCGATCAGCTTGCCGGTTTTGGTCTTCTTGCCGATCAGTTGGGCGCAGGACGGATAGACGTAGAAGGCGCCTTCCGGCGACGGGCAGGTTATGCCGCGCGCCTGGTTGAGCATCGACACGACGAGATCGCGCCGGCCCTGGAAGATCGCCTTGTTCCTGGCGATGAAGTCCTGCGGGCCGTTGAGCGCCTCGACCGATGCCCATTGCGCGATGGTGCAGGCGCCCGAGGTTTGCTGGCCCTGGATCATGTCCATCGCCTTGATCAGCGCCACCGGACCGGCGGCATAGCCGATGCGCCAGCCGGTCATGGCATAGGCTTTCGACACGCCGTTCATGGTCAGCGTGCGCTCGTAGAGCTTCGGCTCGACTTCGGCGATGGTCTTGAAGACGAAGTCGCCATAGGTCAGGTGCTCGTACATGTCGTCGGTCAGCGTCCAGACATGCGGATGCTTCAACAGCACGTCGGCCAGCGCGCGCAGTTCGGCCTCGGTATAGGCAGCCCCCGACGGGTTCGACGGCGAGTTCATCAGCAGCCATTTGGTGCGTGGTGTGATCGCCTTCTCCAGCACCGCGGCGGTCAGCTTGAAGCCGTTGTCGATCGAAGTGTCGGCAAACACAGAGGTGCCGCCGCAGATCGCCACCATCTCGGGATAACTGACCCAGTAGGGGCGCGGTATGATGACCTCGTCGCCGGGGTTCAGCGTCGCCATGAAGGCGTTGAACAGGATCTGCTTGCCGCCGGTGCCGACAATGGTCTGCTCGGGCTTGTAGTCGAGATTGTTCTCGCGCTTGAACTTCTTCGCGATCGCTTCGCGCAGCGGCACAATGCCCGAGACTGGGGGATACTTGGTCTCGCCACGGCGAATCGCCTCGATCGCGGCATTCTTGATGTTGTCGGGCGTGTCGAAATCCGGCTCGCCAGCGCCGAGGCCGATAATGTCGCGGCCGGCATTTTTCAGCTCACGCGCTTTCTGCGTTACCGCGATGGTCGCGGAAGGCTTTACGCGGGAAAGGGCGTCGGCGAGAAAGGCCATGATCATGGGTCTCCAAGGATCAGCGCGGCCGGGAGCGGCCGCGGCGCTTCTCATGTCGCATGATTTTGCCGAGTGCAAGCATTGTCGGCTGATCCAGGCCTCAACACCCGTGATCGGCAATAAAAAATTCATTAACGGGCGGTAGAGGCTTTGCGTGGCAGGATCGCAATCCAATCCGCCAGTTCGCGCAGCGAGGAACCGTGTCGCGCAGCATTGGGCTTGCCCACATCATCCGTCAGGACGACGGCACCACCACCGGTGTCTGGGGCATCTACACGCTGCAAAGCGCCTTCCAGCCGATCTTCGCCTTTAACGAAGGCAAGCTGTCGGTGGTCGCCTTCGAAGGGCTGATCCGGCCGTTCCGCGACGGCGAGCCGCAATCGCCGATGAGCTTTTTCAGCACCTGCCCGGCCGCCGACCGCCTTCATATCGAGGCGCTGACCAGGACGCTGCATCTTCTGAACGCCGGCGCCTGCTTGCCGGAGGAGGCCTCGATCTTCGTCAATTTCGACCCGTCGGTGTTCACCGAGCGCACCGTTGCCGACAATGCCTTGCGCGAAATGCGGCTGGTGCTGCACGAGGCCGGCATCGATCCGCGCCGTGTGGTCTGCGAAGTGACCGAGCAGCGCTCGGCGTCGCAGGAGACCCTGCACAGCTTCGTCGCCGCGCTGCGGGCCAACGGCTTTCGCATCGCCGTCGACGACTATGGCGCCGACGATTCCGACATCAACCGCGTCAAGGAGCTGAAGCCCGACATCGTCAAATTCGACGCCTTCTGGATCACGCAGCTGATGGAGTCCGGGGCCGGCTTCGCGTTGCTGACCACCATGGTGAAAAGTTTCGAGCAGCAAGGCATCCGCACGGTGTTCGAGGGCATCGAGGAGGGCTGGCAACTGGAACTCGCCGAGAAGTCGGGAGCGTCGATGGTGCAGGGTTTCGTGCTGGCGCGTCCCGAGCTGGCGCCGACAAGCTTTCGCGTCTTCGGCAAAACCACGCAGCAACCCGCCCCCGCGGCCGCTGGAGCCGCGCCTGTGCAACCGGCCTCACCGCATGCGACGCGGCCAGCGAAAGCTTTCGGGCGCAAGGTGACGCCATGAGGCGCGAGCTGCGGCGCGATGTCGGCAACGCGATCCAGGTCGACGAAGTCGGTATCGAATACGGCATCCATGGCGAGTTCCGGCTGCGCAGCGCCTATCAGCCGATTTTCGCGCCGCGCGGCCGCTTCCTTCACGCTGTCGCGGTCGAAGCCCTGATCGAGCCGCACCGTGCCGGCCGCCCCGGTGCGCCGAAGGTGTTTTTCGAAAGCGTCGCCCCTTCCGACCGGTTGTTTGTCGAGACCATGTGCCGGGTGCTGCACCTCAGGAATTTTCGCAACATCGGCGTCGACGGGCTCGATCTGTTCTTCAACTACAATCCGCTGATCAACGACCATCCCGGGCGGGCGCTGGCCGAGATCCGGCTGATGACCAGGTATCTCGGCGATTTCGGCCTCGCGCCGGCCATGCTGGTCTGCGAAATCACCGAACAGGCGGCCGACGACGCGCTTCTCATCCGACTGGTGCGCGAAATGCGGCGCGACGGCATCCGCATCGCCATCGACGATTTCGGCACCGGCCACTCGACAGAGGAGCGGGTCAGCCTGCTCCACCCCGACATCGTCAAGATCGACGGCACCTGGTTCGCCGAGTTCTGCCGCCATGCCGCCGCCGAACGGTTCTTCCGCCCACTGGTTTCGACCTTGCACGACCGCGGCGCCAAGGTGCTGGTCGAAGGCATCGAGCAGCCCACCCACCTGCGCGTCGCGCTCGAAGGCGGGGTCGACCTGCTGCAGGGGTTTCTTCTCGCCCGCCCGGCGCTGGCTGGCACGATCTTCAACGAAGAGCCGCTCGCCATCGACACGCTGCTTGGCAGGGACAGCAAGGTTGTGCCGCTGTTCGGCTAGGAGCGTTGGTGGTTTGCGAAATCTGGGGCGAGAGCGTTCTTCTCCCCGTCACTATACGGGGAGAACATGGCGGTGTCCGAACCTGATAGATAGGTAACAGAATGGACCGATAGCATAGGTGAC
>NZ_JBWKME010000011.1:0-6613 GCF_056431085.1 Mesorhizobium waitakense
CTCCCCGTCACCATACGGGGAGAAATGCCCGGCAGGGCAATGAGGGGCGGCGCCGACATTGGTGAATATTCACGCGTGCGAGCTGCGGCGTGCCCTCACGCCCCCAGCGCCTGGTCCAGATCCGCGATCAGATCATCGCCATCCTCGATCCCCGCCGACAGCCGCACCAGCGAATCCGAAATGCCGATCTCCGTCCGCTTCTCGGCCGGGATCGAGCCATGCGTCATCAGCGCGGGGTGTTCGATCAGGCTCTCCACTCCGCCGAGGCTTTCGGCCAGCGTGAACAGTTGCGTGCGTTCGAGGAAGCGTTTGGTGCCGGCGAGGTCACGGTCGAGCACGGCTGATATCATGCCGCCGAAGGCATGCATCTGCTGGACGGCGATGGCGTGCTGCGGATGGCTGGCGAGGCCGGGATAGATGACCCGGCGCACGTCCTTGCGGGCCTCCAGCCACTGCGCGATCTTGAGGCCGTTGGCGGAATGGCGCTCCATCCTGAGCGCCAGCGTTTTCAGGCCGCGCAGCGCCAGAAAGCTGTCGAACGGACCCGAGATGGCGCCGATGGCGTTCTGCAGGAATTTCAGCTGCGCGGCGAGGTCCTTGTTGTCGCCAACCACGGCGACGCCGCCAACCATGTCGGAATGGCCGTTGAGATATTTGGTCGTCGAGTGGACGACGATGTCGATGCCGAGCTCCAGCGGCCGCTGGATGTAGGGGCTGCAAAACGTGTTGTCGGCGACGGTGAGAACCCCCTTGCGCTTGGCAAGGGCGGCGACGCCTTCGAGGTCGACGATGCGCAGCAGCGGGTTGGTCGGCGTCTCGACCCAGAGCAGTTTCGTCTCCGGGCGGATCGCCGCCTCGACGGCGGCAAGGTCGGTGAAGTCGACGAAGCTGACCTTGAGATCGGCCGAGCGCTTGCGCACCCGCTCCATCAGCCGGAAGGAGCCGCCATAGATGTCGTCGGTGGCGACGATATGGGCACCGCTGTCGAGCAGCTCAAGCACGGTGGCGATCGACGCCAGGCCGGAGGCGAAGGCAAAAGCTGCCGATCCGCTTTCGAGGTCGGCCACGGCGCGCTCGAAGGCGAAGCGCGTCGGGTTCTGGCTGCGGGCATATTCGAAACCCTTGTGCACGCCGGGCGACTGCTGGCCATAGGTCGAGGTGGCGTAGATCGGCACCATCACCGCGCCGGTCAGCGGGTCGTGGCTCTGGCCGCCATGGATGGTCCGCGTCGAGAAGGCCAGGCGATTTTTGCCCGATGGTGGTGGTGTGTGGCTGGTCATCGTGCGCGCCTCAAATGGTTGATCAGGTCGATGCGGGTAATCAGGCCGACGAACTCGTCGCCGTCGAAGATGATGGCAACCTCGTTGCGGTCGAACACCGGCAGCAGCGCGTCGAGCGTCTGGCTGGCCTGCAGCGTGTGCAGGCTGGAGGTCATCGCCGTGCGCACCGGGCCGTTGAAGCGCTCCCAGCGGCCGTCATAGGGGCCGTCGACATGGGCGAGGATGTCGCTCTCGTCGACGATGCCGATGAGCTTGCCATTGTCGAGCACCGGCAGCTGCGAGACATCGGAGCGGCGCATGCGGCCATAGGCGTTGAGCAGGCTTTCGTCGGGACCGACATAGACGGTGTCGCCGGTACGGTGGGTGCGCATGACCAGGTCGCGCAGATCGCCATGCTGCTCGTGCTCAGCCAGGCCCTGTTCGGCCAGCCAGAAATCGTCGAACACCTTCGACAGATATTTGTTGCCGCTGTCGCAGACGAAGGTGACGACGCGCTTGGCGACCGTCTGCTCGCGGCAATAGCGCAGAGCGGCCGACAGCAGCGTGCCCGACGACGAACCTGCCAGAATGCCTTCCTTCGACAAGAGGTCGCGCACCGCCAGCATGCTCTGCTTGTCCGGGATGGCGTAGGCGTTTTTCACCAGCGACAGGTCGGCATTGGGCGGCACGAAATCCTCGCCGATGCCTTCCACCGTCCAGCTGCCGGCCTCTTCCATCTTGCCGGTCTTGATCAGCGGCGCCAGCACCGAGCCGACCGGATCGGCGAGCACCATTTCGGTCTTCGGCGACACTTTGGCGAAGTAGCGGCCAAGCCCGGTCAGCGTGCCGCCCGAACCGACGCCGACGACCACCGCATCGACATCCCTGTTGAGCTGCGAAAAAATCTCCGGACCGGTGGTCGTCTCATGTGCCAGCGGGTTGGCAGGGTTGGCGAACTGGTTGGCATAGAAGGCGCCAGGCACTTCGGCGGCGATCTTCTCGGCCATGTCCTGGTAATATTCGGGGTGGCCCTTGCCGACATCGGAGCGGGTCATGCGCACTTCGGCGCCGAGCGCGCGCAGATGCTGGATCTTTTCGCGCGACATCTTGTCGGGCACGACCAGCACGATGCGGTAGCCCTTGGGGATGCCGACCTGGGCGAGACCGAGACCGGTATTGCCGGCGGTTGCCTCAACGATGGTGCCACCTGGCCTGAGCTTGCCCTGCTTTTCGGCGGCGGCGATCATCGACAGTGCGATGCGGTCCTTGATAGAGCCGCCGGGGTTCTGGCTTTCAAGCTTGATGAACAGCCGGCACTTGCCGGTGTCGAACTTGGTCAGCTCGACCACAGGCGTCTGGCCGATCAGGTCGAGAACCGACGCATAGGGCGGACGCAGGCGGGATGTTGCGCTTTCCGGGGGCGCACTGCCAGCCGCGGCGATCTTCTGCTCGCTCATATCGATGCTCCATGATCAAGCGACCGCCTCGGGCAGAGCGGCAGCGTATCCTCTTTTCCAGCCCTTTGCAGTCGGAAAGAAGATAGATCGTGCCAATCAACCGGCCAGATGGAGAATGTCATTCCACAATCTGGCGGCGCCGCCCTGACAGGCTGATTTCCTCGGCACGGCCACCGATCGTTTCGACGCACCAACTCGTTCGTTGCGAGCCGCAATTTCCGCATGCTAGCCGGGAGGTATGAGGCGCCCTGATGCGGTCGCTGATGGCGTCGGCAGCCAAGGATCGCGCTTCGTTGTCCGCAGTGGAGCGGGTCAGTTCGGGGCCAAACGCAGGGAAACCTTCGATGAAGATCATTGCCTATGACAATTTCAAGCCCGGCGTCACCATCGACGATCTGAAACCCTATCTGCGCGACGAGGTCTCGAATGTCTGGCGGCTTTGGAAGGCGGGGATCGTGCGCGAAAACTACGCACGCGCCGATATCGGCGGTGTGATCATCGTCTTCGAGCTCGAAAGCGTCGAGGCGGCAAGGCGCTACACAGACGATTTTCCGCTGTCGAAGGCCGGGCTGCTGGAATGGCATTTTCTCGCCTTCGACGCCGCACCCTTGCCGCTCGAATATCTGTTTGATCCCAGCGTCGACATCGCCCAACCCTGGGACCGGACGGCCGCATGATCCGGTCGAGCGAAGGGATCGAGATGCCGACCAGCCTGGCGGAGTGGTGCGATCCGCGCCGCATGGCGCTGGTGATCTACGACATGCAGGTCGGCATCTGTTGCCAGATCGCCGGCGCGGCGGCGATTGCCGAACGCACCGGCGTTGCGCTCGAAGCGGCGCGCTCGGCGGGCATGCGGGTGGCGTTCACGCGCCATCTGTCCCTGCCGCGCAAATGGATCGGCGCAACCCAGCTGCGCACCGCCATGGCCTGGCAGCGGCGCGACAGTCCCGACACGGTCGAGCCGTGGTTCCCGCGCGATGCCGAGCCCACGCAAATCATCCCCGAACTCGCGCCACGCGCCGACGAGGCCGTGTTCGACAAGCTGACCATGTCGGCCTTCGATTCCACTGCGCTCAGCTTCGCCATGCACGACTGCGGGGTGCGTGCCGTCGCGCTCGCCGGGGTGGCGATGGAAATCGGCATCGAGCCGACGGTTCGGCAGGCGACCGACAATGGGTTCGTGGCGGTGGTGATCGAGGACGCCTGCGGCTTCGGCAACCAGGAAGCGCGCGACCGCTCGGTGGCGACGCTGAGCTTTCTTGGCGAAGCTGTCATCACCGATGTCGCGGGTTTTGCGGCGCGCTCGCCGCTGGGAGATAGGCGCGCCTTGCTAGGCCTCGATCTCGGTGCGGAAGCGGACGCCGACAGCGCGTCCGTGCACGTCCCCCCAGTCATAGAGCGCCTGCAAGGGGCTGCCAGATCGCGGCCGCGGTCGGTCAAGGTGTAGCGCCCCTTGCCATCGGGCGACGCCTCCAGCACGACAAAGCCGATGTCGACGAGATCGGCGAGCCGCTGCGTCAACATCTTGTCGGACAGCGACGGGATCGTACGCCGCAGTTCGGAATAGCGCAGCGGCTGTTGCTTGATCCGCGCCAGGATCACCGTCTTCCATTTGCCGCCGAGCGCATCGAGCGCGAACTCGACCGGACAGCCGTAAAGTCTACCGCGTTGGGTCATGCACGCATCGTAGGCAAGGCCGGGAAGCGACGGAAGCAGAATTTGCCGGGCCATCTGGCCAGCTAGGCAGCGCAGGGCCGCGTCCGTATCAGTCGGCAACAGGCTTCAAGTGGAGAGCGACGATGAGTGTGCGCGACGCCAATCCGGTCGATGCTAGGAACCCAAAGCGCGTGGCGATTGTCATCGCAAACCCGGCACTCTCGACCACGACCGGGTGGCCGGTCGGCTTCTGGTGGAGCGAGCTCACCCACCCGTGGTTGGCCTTCACCGAACGCGGCTATATGGCGGAGATCTTCTCGCCCGATGGCGGCAAATGCGAGGCCGATGCGCTGAGCGACCCGCGCGATCCATCGGGCTATTCGCAGACCGACCTCATCTCGCTCGACTTCCTGTCGAGCCCGAAGCTTGCGGCCCTGGTCGACAACACGCGGCCGGTGGCGGAGATCGAGGTGGAAAGCTTCGACGCGATTGTCGTCGCCGGCGGCCAGGCGCCGATGTTCACCTATGAGCACGCGACAGGCCTGCAAAGGACGTTCGTCGCCTTCCACGAAGCCGGCAAGGTGGCCGCTGCGCTCTGCCATGGCACCGCGCTGCTGCGCTATGCCCGGCGCGTGGACGGATCGCTGCTCGTGGCCGGCAAGACGGTGACGGGCTTCGCCAATGTCGAGGAGGATTTTGCCGACAAGGCGACCTGGGAGATGGGCGCGCTCGAGCGTGGAAAGCATCTGATGCCGTGGCGGATCGAGGATGAGCTGAAGGCAATCGGCGCCAACTATATCCAGGCCGGACTTTGGCGGCCTTTTGCCGTGCGAGACGGCAATCTGATCACCGGCCAACAGAATTGCTCGGGCGCGGAGACCGCGCGCGCCGTTTGCGAGGCGCTGGGCGGCTGAACGATCCGCGCTCCTCTACCTAGGTTATGAACCCATAAATCCGCAATTCAGATTGAGCGGATCGCCCCCAGTTGAATCCATACCCACTCGGGGTTTCGATCGTCGTCGTCTGCCCATAGATCGACGATTAGGCGTCCCTCGGGGACCGGGACGTTCACATACCTGAAGGCGCTACTGTCCGTAAGGGTGACGACGCCGCTGGGTGCGTTGATCGATCCGCTGAATAGCTTGATACCATCAGACTCACAGGTCTGGTCTGAGATGGTTACCAGTGAGGCACCATCAACAAATGACAGAACCCAGAAAGCGAGGCAGTCGTCGGTTACGGTGACGAATGCCGCACTGACATCCGGCGGGATGGACGCGGCTGACGCCGAGTCTGCCAGAAAGAGGACAGGATGTGCGGTATCGATCTGCATCTCGAACTTTCGCCATGACCCGCCACGCCTTCACCGATTTGCGCGACAGAACACCTTTTCGCGCCTCATGAAAAGTGATTCAGCGTCGGCATGAGCCGATACGACTTAACCGACTTCGAGTGGCGTGTGATCGAACCGCTCCTGCCCAACAAGCCGAGAGGAGTGGCGCGCGTCGATGACCGCCGTGTGCTGAATGGCATCTTCTGGGTGCTGCGATCCGGTGCGCCATGGCGCGACCTGCCCGAGCGCTACGGCCCGCGCACCACCTGCTACAACCGCTTCTCGCGCTGGAGGAAGGCGGATGTTTGGGATCAACTGATGGACGCCATCAGCGCCGCGCACGATGGCGAAATCCAGATGATCGACAGCACTTCCATCCGGGCGCACCAGCAGGCTGCGACGGCAAAAAGGGCGGCAGATCATTGTCTCGGTTGCAGTCGAGGCGGGCTCACGACCAAGATCCACGCGGTCGTTGACGCGCAAGGGCTCCCGATCCGGCTCGGCCTGACCGCCGGGACAGACCCATGACGGCCAGATCGCCGACCGCTTGCTCGACCATCTCGGCCCGCGCATCATCGTGCTGGCCGACAAGGCCTATGACGCGGATCGTATCCGCGAGCTGATCCAGGAACAGGGTGCAACGCCCAACATCCCACCCAAGAGCAACCGCAAATGGAAGCCCTGCTTCAGCAACCGACTCTACCGCGAGCGCAACTTGATCGAGCGCTTCTTCTCCAAATTGAAGCACTTCCGCCGGGTCGCCACCCGCTATGACAAGCTCGCCGCCAACTTTCTTGCCATGGTCCAACTCGCCTCAATGCGCCTGTGGCTGCGCGCTTATGAGTCTACTGCCTAACACTACTTTGGCAGTTTTTAGCGGCGGGCGAGTTTTTGGAATTCCCAAGAGA
>NZ_JBWKME010000012.1:0-12829 GCF_056431085.1 Mesorhizobium waitakense
TCTCATCGCAAACATCCGCATGCTCACCCGACGGCTCGCAAGAGCCTGAAAACACCGCGGTCGTTCTGATTCAGACACTTAAGGAGTGAAGGCGTTGTTCCGTTTCCCAAAATTGGGTGAAGGTGATGTTGTGGCTCGTACCGTCGCTCGCCCGGCAGACGACCATGGCCTCCTTGTCTCCCCACGGATCAGCCGAAGCAGATGACAGCCCGTGCGCAAGGAGGTTACGAACCGATGCGACCGCCGCAACGTCGGCCAATAGCGCGGGTCGAGCACTATTACCGTTCCTTGCCGCGCTAACTGCATTCTTCCACCTACTGAAGGTTAGTGTGCGCTCGTTAGGGTGACCTGCGAATGTGCCTACACCGATAAGCCACTCCTCCATGTCCCCCTCAAGAAAGCCCCACTTCAGGAGCACTTCGCCAACCGCGGCGAGCAGATCTCGCATGTCAGGGCCCTGTTTTTCCGCTATCATTTCTCCACCTTCCGCGCGGGGCATCGAAAATTCCATTCTCGAGCCCAATGAGCTACATCTTGATGAGTGCGTCGGGCTCGAGACCATGCCAGGCGCATTTTTCTTTCCTTCCCGGATGAATATTTATGCCTCACGCTTCTTGGGGGCCTGTGAGGCGTTGCCGAACAGGGCATCCCGTTATTACCATTGAGCGAACTATTATGACCCCTGCTTAGAATGGTAATAACGTATATATTATAGGATTTAGAGACATGGATATAATGCATTCGCTCATGCAGCATACCACAAGCCTCCATAGTCGGCGGCTAACCCGTCTTTCTGCTGCAAGCTCATGATGAACAGCTCTGCGCCGACGGTGTTGAAGCGTAAGATCACCGATGACGATGGATACTCGAAATAACGAGAGACACCTTTATCCCCCAGCTTCGCTATTTCGATTTTCGTCCCCGCCATGAACGCGTTCCAATTATCCAAAATGGTCGCCAGTACTGCAGGGGCGTTCTCTGCCGACCACGCGTCGACCATCCCACCGAGGTGACCATACCCGCGCGCGGATATGGTTCTTCCCGTCTTCTTTCTCCAAATGCGGGCCAGGATGTTCTGACAGTGCCTTTTGGTCATAGGGCCTTCAGTGCCTTCGCGCAGCAGGGTGACAACTTTCCCCTTCACCCTGACGCGAATGCGGACGAATGGCGGGCTGCTGATCCAGCGGCGCAGGGTCGCCGGAGATATCTCTAGGACTTCGCAATACCACTCTTGGGGATGTGCCGCCCAGACGAACCCGGCGTGCACAAATGGGGTACTGGCGATGCTGTCGGCGACAACCGTGCGAAGGGCGTCGACTTTGGGATGTGATTTGGTGCTCTTCAAAACTTCAGTTCCCGATTGAAGTTAATTACACTGCCGGCTCACGCGGCGAGGTATTCCGTCCGGCTACGCCGAGCGGCTTTTTTCGAACCCGAACGGTGAATGCTAGTTGCCTGAAGTCGTCGAGGTGCGCCGCCGGCGCGACAGCCATCCGTCCAAATCGCGGCTTTCGTAGATGACAACGCGCAGACCCGCCTTCGCGTAGATTGGGCCATCGCCTCTTGAACGCATCTTCGCAAGGGTCGAAGCCGAAAGATTAAGATATCTTGCTGCTTCGGAGGTTCTCATTTTCTTTGAGAAGGTAACCATCGGCTCATTCCGGATCGTTATTACACGCTGCGGCTAACTAAACGCTCCAGAGTTGGCAAGATCAACAGGTGAAATCCGGACCGGTACAGAGCTAAATCCACTCAACCGACCCTGTTTACACGGAGGCATTTGCTAAATGATTGAACCTAATGCTTAAAGCTCTTTCAGTCGGGGCTTGTCCCTATTCGTTCGGCGGCCATCCGCGCTACGGAGCAGGATCGGTGATAAAAGGCAGTTCCACCCCATAAGTCACCTTGTTTGTCGTGTTCCCAAGCACCGACAGCGATGGTCCGGTGCCATACGAAGAATGCACGTCTTTACTGGCATGGCCCATCAGAGCCCGAGCCACGTATTCCTGGGCCTCGGCGGCTTGAAGCGCATCTTTGAAATTGTGCCTGAACGAGTGGAATGCGGTATCTTTGGTATGCCACCCAAGCTGTCGAGAATAGCGGCCCCACCATTTGCTAAAGTTATGGGAGTAGTAGCCGTCGTGTCCCTTTTTCAAATCAGGGAACAGTCGTTCAGATCCCTTGCGGTTGGCAGTTAGCTTCAAGATACCTAGGTCTATCAATGCCTTATGAATGGGCACTCGGCGTACGCTCGACAAGGTCTTTACATTCTTGTCCTCGCCCTTCGAGATGTCGAAATAGGCGATCTCTCCATCAAGTCGTATGTCCGACACAAGGAGTTGGATGATTTCTCCCATCCTCATTCCAGAGTAGAGCGCTACAATCGGTACCCAAAATTTGCCGTCCCGACTTATTAGGGCTCCGGGTTTATGGCGTACTTTCTCCGATTGGTGTCCTGTGTAGAGCGGAGAGGAAAAGATCGCTTGCAATTGGTTGTTTGAGTACGGCTTTCGCTTTTCTCCCGCATCAACTTTGGTCGACCCAGCGATCTTTACCCCTAGGCCTGGGACCTGGTCGAGATACCCTTCTTGATGAGCCCAAATCAGGAGCTGCCGAAACATTGTGAAGTACTTGTCCTGGGTCTTAAGAGCCAGTGTCGGCCCCCCGATGTTGGCCTTGATAGCCTCTTCGGGGCTGATGCCCTTGTTGGCGGCCAGCTTCATGTAATTAGGTGGCAGTAAGGCTATGGCGTCACGAACAGCCTTTACGTCCTCGATGTTCAACGTCTTGAAAGGCTTGTTCCCGCCGATGATCGACTTCGCGAGCGACAGCACCCGGTTGGCGTCCGCCGCCGTCTTCGGCACCCAGTCGTGCTTCCCCTTGTAGGTGTGGAACAGCGTTGCAACGGACGCGAGCGTCCGTTCGGCCGGTGGCGTGTTGCCATCTCCTGGAACAGGCGGCGGTTCATTCATGACGATCCCAGCAAAGATCGGGTCGTGAGGCGCGACCTCATGAAATTTGCCAGCCAGCATGGCGGCGAGAATGCGCGCGTTTTCGTGGTCCGCGCGCAGAATGCCCTGGCAGAGCTGTTGGAACCTCTCTGTCACGGGTGCAAGTTTTTCGGGAATAATGGTGCCAAGCAACTCATGAGCCTCTGACTGGACTGACACTGGCCATGACCGTGCGGCCATCTGGGCCTCCAATTCCTCCATGCGCTTCTTCAGGTAACCAATTTCCCCGGCCTGATCGTAGACACTGTCTCTCGGTAGTATGTAAGCGAGCTCCATTGATTGGCTGAGAGCCTGCTCAAAGTAGCGCCTGATGAGGCTAGAAATCTGTTCGGAGGTCAGGTCCGGCATCCGGGGCAATCCACGGAGAAAAAGATCAAGTGCGCTGCTGAGGCTGGCCCCTCGCAATCTTGCCAAATGAGGGTCGGCTGTTCGTAGCGAGATCTTGATCTCACGCTCTCTGAACCGAGGCGTCAAGTGGCGTGGGATCGCCATCCGAAAGTAGAAGATATTAGACCGCCTTACGACGCGTGGCGTTGATCGCGGCACGCCATCCTCCAATTCTGGTCCAGGTTTCTGTACCAGGTCGGAGAGGTGCCTAAATTATGGTCTTAAAAGCGTAACGAAACCAGATAGTTAAGGATTTTTTGGCGGAGAGGGAGGGATTCGAACCCCCGATGGGCTTGCACCCATGCCGCATTTCGAGTGCGGTGCATTCGACCACTCTGCCACCTCTCCGCGTCATGGTCGGCCGTTGCCGGCGCGGCGCACTAGATAACGGCTGAACGGGCAGGTTACAAGGCCAATCCGCGAGTTATTTGGCTTCCTGGACAAGCGGCGGATTTGCATTGGTGCCTGCGGTCAAGCCCACACGGATTTCCGGCCACCCGACGCTTCCTCGCGTGCCGACGACGGCAATGCGGTTCGATCGTGTCGACATGGCCAGATGCTTGCCGAGCGAATAACCGCCTCGGCAACGGCTTCGCCTTGACTTGCACCCAACCTTCGGTTAGGGACAGCGCGCAATCGGCGTGGAGGGTTCTTCCGCGCCGCTTGTTTTTTGAACCCGCAGACTGACAAAAAGACGGCCGAACCGCCAGAGGCGGTTCATCAAGGCCGACCGAACAGCGAAAGGCAAAAAATGTTCGCAGTCATTAAAACGGGTGGCAAGCAGTATCGCGTTGCCGCCAACGATCTCCTGAAGATCGAAAAAGTCGAAGCCAATGTCGGCGATATGGTCGAGATCGGCCACGTGCTCGCGCATGGCGAGGGCGAGAATGTCACGTTCGGCGCGCCGTTCGTCGATGGCGCGGTGGTCACCGCCGAAGTCGTCGAGCAGGGCAAGAACCGCACCGTCATCGCTTTCAAGAAGCGCCGCCGGCAGAATTCGCGCCGCAAGATCGGCCATCGCCAGCTTTTGACCACCGTGCGGATCTCGGAGATCCTGCTGGGTGGCGCCAAGCCGACGAAGACGGCAGCCGTCAAGGCGCCGAAGAAGGAAGCCAAGGCAGAGGCCGCTACCGAAGCGAAGGCGGAAGCCGCGCCGAAGAAGGAGCCCAAGGCCAAGGCCGCCGAGACCGCGGCAGCGCCGCTGTTCAAGGCGCCGAAGGGCGAGCCGGACGACCTGACCGTGATCAAGGGCATCGGCCCGGTCGCTGCCAAGGACCTCGCCGAGCAGGGCATCATCACCTTCGCCCAGCTCGCCAAGCTGACCGACAAGGATGTCGCCAAGATCGACGAGCACATGCCCTTCAGCGCCGACCAGATCAAGGACTGGCGCGAGCAGGCCAAGGAATTGGCGGCGAAGTAATCTTCTGGCGATAAGGTCGCCGGAATCGGACTTGAAACGGAACGCGAACGCGTTCATAAGGCCTTTTAGGCGCCTTGCGGCGCAACGGAGTTAGTTAGATGGCACACAAGAAAGCTGGCGGCTCGTCGCGCAACGGTCGCGACTCGCATTCCAAGCGTCTGGGCGTGAAGAAGTTCGGCGGCGAAGCCGTCATCCCGGGCAACATCATCATTCGTCAACGCGGCACGACCTGGCATCCCGGCGTCAATGTCGGCATGGGCACGGACCATACCCTTTTCGCGCTCGAGACCGGCGCCGTGACGTTCAACAAAAAAGCCAACGGCCGAACCTACGTATCGGTCAACCCGATTGCCAAAGCCGCGGAGTAGCCGGTTCCGCACTAGAACACCGGCGCCCATCTCGGGAACCGGTGTCTGGCAAAGCCAGGAAAAGGATCAGGGGAGATGGGTTTCCATCTCCCCTTTTTCTTGGCCTGGAGGACTTTCACATGGTTGCCGAAGCGGAAGACACCGAAGACGAAAGTTACGCGATAGACTGCCCGGTCCTGGTCACCGAGCGGCTGGTGATGCGGGCGCCCCGCGAAGGCGACATTCCGCAACTGGTCGAACTTGCCGACAATCGCCATGTCGCCGAAATGCTGGCCCGCATGCCGCACCCCTATGGTGAGGCCGAGGGACGCGCCTTCCTTGCTATGACGAAGTCGCGCCGCGCCGGCATCGCCTATGCCTTGACGCTGGCCGGCACCGACACCTTTGTCGGATGCGCCGGTCTCAACACCACCGATCGCGGGCTGGAACTCGGCTACTGGATCGGCGAGCCTCACTGGAAGAAGGGCTATGCGACCGAAGCGGCCCACGCGCTGGTCGACCTCGCCTTCCAGAAGACGTCGATCCAGGTGCTGCATGCCTCGACGCGGGTCATCAATCCGGCCTCACGCCGCGTGATCCACAAGTGCGGCTTCCAGTATGCCGGCCAGGGCATGTTGAACTCGATCGTCGCCGGCCAGGTGCCTGTCGAGCGCTACCGGCTCGACAGGAAGACCTGGACGAGCCTCAGGAACTGGGTGCATTTCTGAGATGCGTCGATATTCAGGTGAGGTCGACCTGCGAATGGCGGTTTCCTGCGCTTCCGTGCTCACGTACTTTAAGTACGCTCCGCTCCGGTTCTCGGAAGCCACCATTCTCGGCTCGGCCTGACCTGAATCTCGACGCATCTCGCGTCGCATAGAAATCATAGGTTTGAAAAAGTCAGCCCAGTTCGACCCATACCGGCAGGTGGTCCGAACCGACGGCCTGCCGGTCGACCCACAGACGCTTCAGCGATTTGGCCAGAGAAGCGCTGGTGAAGACATAGTCAATGCGCTTGTGGCGGCTGGCATTGGCGGGCTGTTTGGGGTCGACCCAGCTGACCAGGTCGTCGCCGGTGACGTTGAGGCGCATGGCGGCATCGACGGCAAAGTCGGCGGTCAGCGGCATGCCGAATTCATGGTCCGGCCTGCCGGCGAGTTCGACATATTCGGGTGAGCCTGCCAGCATGTTGAAATCGCCCATGCCGACGAAGGCTTCGGGATGCGGCAATTCCGGCAGGCCGATCTCGGCGACGCCGGACAAGGCGCCGCCTTCGAGCGCATAGTTCAGCAGGCGTCGGCGCAGGAACTGGATCTGGCGGGCGCGTTCGACGGGGCTGCGGTGATCGAGATGGATGGAATAGAAGCGGATGAAACCCAACGGCGTCTCGATCAGCGCTTCCAGCGCGCCGCGCTGGAAATTCATCATCTCGAAGCTGCGGCTGCGCGGCAAAAGCAGGTTGCGCGACAGATGAATGGGCGTTTTCGACAGCACCATATTGCCGAGCTGGAAGGTCGTGGTGATGGCGCGGCCGTTGTCGATGCGCGAGCCGATATTGGCCTCGAAATTGCTGCCATAGACGGCGAAATAGTCGGGCAGCGCCTCGCCGATCTCGGCGACCATGTCGCGGCCGCCATTCCGGGGATTGTTGCGGGTGACCTCCTGCAGGGCGATCACGTCGGCGCCGCACACGGCGTCAGTGATGCGACCGACATCGTACTGCCCATCGAGACCGATGCCGTACTGGACGTTGTAGGTTACAAGCTTCATTCCGACATCTCTCCAGCCGGTCCCAAGCGGCCATTGTCATAAAACGGCCTCGCCCTTCGCCGCGCCTTGGTTTAGAGCAAGGCGCTAGATTTAGAGCAATGCCGCAAAGCCACTAGCAGAAACTGCACAGCCCATGAAATTTCTCGATCAAGCCAAAGTCTACATACGCTCCGGTGACGGTGGCGCCGGTTCGGTGTCGTTCCGGCGCGAAAAATTCATCGAGTTCGGCGGACCGGACGGCGGCGATGGCGGCCGTGGCGGCGATGTCTGGCTGGAGGCGGTCAACGGGCTGAACACGCTGATCGATTATCGCTATCAGCAGCATTTCAAGGCCAAGACCGGCGTCCACGGCATGGGCCGCAACATGACCGGCGCCAAGGGCGCCGATGTCACGCTGAAAGTGCCGGCCGGAACGCAGGTGTTCGAGGAAGACAACGAGACGCTGATCTGCGACCTGACGGTGGTCGGCCAGCGCTTTCTGCTAGCCAAGGGCGGCAATGGCGGCTTCGGCAACCAGCATTTCAAGACCTCGACCAACCAGGCGCCGCGCCGCGCCAATCCCGGCCTGCCGGGCGAGGAACTCAATATCTGGCTGCGACTGAAGCTGATCGCCGATGCCGGGCTGGTCGGGCTGCCCAATGCCGGCAAGTCGACATTTCTCGCCGCCGTCACGGCGGCCAAGCCGAAGATCGCCGACTATCCCTTTACCACGCTGCATCCCGGTCTCGGCGTCGCCCGCATCGATGCGCGCGAATTCGTCATCGCCGACATTCCCGGCCTGATCGAAGGCGCGCATGAGGGCGTCGGCATCGGCGACCGCTTCCTTGGCCATGTCGAGCGCACGCGCGTGCTGCTGCATCTGGTCTCGGCACAAGAGGAAAACCCGGGTAAGGCCTACAAGACCGTGCGTGCCGAACTCGATGCCTATGGCAACGGCCTGACCGACAAGATCGAGATCGTCACGCTTTCCCAGGTCGACACGCTCGACGCCGATGCGCGCAAGAAGAAGGTCGCCTCGCTGAAGCGCGCCGCCGGCCGGGCGCCGATGCTGTTGTCGGCGGTCACCGGTGAAGGCGTCGAGGCAGTGCTGCGGGCGCTGATGGCGGTGGTGGCCGAGGCGCGGGCGCAAATCTCGGCCCCGGTCGAGACGCGCTGGGACAAGTAGGACCATGCAGTCGCTGAAGAGATACCGGCGCATCACCGTGAAGATAGGCTCGGCGTTGCTCGTCGACCGCGCGACGGGCCTGAAGCGCGACTGGCTGGCCTCGCTGGCCGACGACATTGCCGTGCTTGCGCAAGGTGGTGCCGAAATCCTCGTCGTCTCCTCCGGTGCCATCGCGCTTGGCCGCACCATCCTTGGACTGGGCAAGCGGGCCTTGAAGCTCGAGGAGAGCCAGGCCGCAGCCGCCGTCGGACAGATCGCGCTCGCCGGCGCCTGGTCGGATGCGCTCGGCAAGGGAAGCCTGAAATCAGGGCAGATCCTGCTGACGCTCGGCGACACCGAGGAGCGCCGCCGCTACCTCAATGCGCGGGCGACGATCTCGACGCTGCTGAAGATGAAGGCCGTGCCGGTCATCAACGAGAACGATACGGTGGCCACCTCCGAAATCCGCTATGGCGACAACGACCGGCTGGCCGCGCGCGTCGCCACCATGATGGGCGCCGACCTTTTGGTGCTGCTTTCCGATATCGACGGGCTCTACACCGCGCCGCCGGCGCGGGACCCCGGTGCAAAGTTCATTCCGGTGGTCGATCGCATCACGCCGGACATCGAGGCGATGGCGGGCGCCGCGGCGTCCGAACTGTCGCGCGGCGGCATGCGGACAAAGCTCGATGCCGGCAAGATTGCCACCGCCGCCGGCACCGCCATGATCATCACGTCGGGCACGCGGCTGTCGCCATTGATGGCGATCGAACGCGGCGAGCGCGCCACCTTCTTCCGGCCGAGCAGCAATCCGGTCAAGGGCTACAAGACCTGGATCGCCGGCCAGCTCGAACCGGCCGGCCGGCTGACGGTCGATGCCGGCGCCATCGGCGCGCTGCTGTCGGGCAAATCGCTGCTGCCGGCCGGCGTCAAGCTGGTCAGCGGCAATTTCTCGCGCGGCGACACCGTGGCTATCCTGTCGCCCGAGGGCCGCGAGATCGCGCGCGGGCTGGTTGCCTACGATGCTGCCGATGCCGTAAGGATCGCAGGGCTGAAGACGGCCGAGATCGAAACCGTGCTCGGCTACGAGGCGCGTTCGGCGATGATCCACCGCGACGACCTTGTGGTGAGCCATCCTGGCGACCAAGTACGGGCTGGTGACCAAGTACGGGCCGGTGACGAACTACGGGCCAGTGACGAACTACGAGCCGGTGACGAAGTATCGAGCGGAGGATGAGCCATGCTGAAGTTGCATGAAAAATCCGGGGACGACACGGTGGCGCTGATGGCCGATATCGGCCGCCGCGCCCGCGCTGCCGCCCGACCGCTGGCCATCGCCACCACCGCCGCCAAGAACGCTGCACTTGTCGCCATGGCCGAGGCAATCGTCGCCGGCGAGCAGGATATTCTCGACGCCAACGCCATCGATGTCTCGAATGGCGAGGAGTCCGGGCTTTCCGCTTCGTTCATGGACCGGCTGAAGCTCAATCCGGCGCGCATCCACGCCATGGCCGACGGTATCAGGGAAATCGCCGAACTGCGCGACCCGGTCGGCGACGTCATCGCCGCGTGGGACCGGCCGAACGGCCTCAATATCGAACGCGTGCGCACGCCGCTCGGCGTCGTCGGCGTCATCTATGAGAGCCGGCCGAACGTCACGGCGGATGCCGGCGCGCTTTGCCTCAAGGCCGGCAATCCAGTGATCCTGCGCGGCGGCTCGGATTCGCTCAATTCGTCGGCGGCCATCCATGCCTGCCTGGTCGAGGGGCTGAAGGCAGCCGGCCTGCCGCAAGACGCCATCCAGCTGGTGCCGACCACCGATCGCGCCGCTGTCGGCGAGATGCTAAAAGGGCTCGACGGCACGCTCGACGTCATCATTCCGCGCGGCGGAAAAAGCCTTGTCGGGCGAGTGCAGACCGAGGCGCGGGTGCCGGTGTTCGCCCATCTCGAAGGTATCTGTCATCTCTACATCGACCGCTCCGCCAAGCTCGACATGGCGGTGCGGATCGCCGTCAACGCCAAGATGCGGCGCACCGGCGTCTGCGGCGCTGCCGAGACGCTGCTGGTCGACCGCGCTGCCGCCGCCACGCATCTGGTGCCGATCCTCGACGCCCTGCGCGCCGCCGGCTGCGAAATACACGCCGATGCCGAGGTGCTGAAGGCATTTTCCGACGCCAAGCCGGCCACTGATCTCGACTGGGTGACCGAGTATCTCGATGCCATCATCGCGGTGAAGCTGGTCGATGGCGTCGCAGGTGGGATCGACCACATCGAGACCTTCTCCTCGCATCACACCGAGGCGATCGTCGCCGAGGACCCGCAGGCGGTGGAAAAATTCTTCAACGAGATCGATTCGGCGATCCTGCTGCACAATGCCTCGACGCAGTTCGCCGATGGCGGCGAGTTCGGCATGGGTGCCGAGATCGGCATCGCCACCGGCAAGATGCATGCGCGCGGGCCGGTCGGCGTCGAGCAACTGACCTCCTTCAAATACCGCGTGCACGGGTCGGGACAGGTGAGGCCTTGAAGCTTTTCGTCGTTAGAGCCTGAGGCCCTTGCGCCCAGCCACCCCCCTCTGTCCTGCCGGGCATCTCCCCCTCAAGGGGAGAGATTGGCTGTCATGTATGATTTCGCCAATTGCCGGCCTTGCAGGATCCCCCCTTGAGGGGGAGATGCCCGGCAGGGCAGAGGGGGGCGACTAGCGCCATGCTGTCATTGCCCCAGCCCATTATTTCTTCCCGCTACCTCAAGATGCCGCATGCCGAAAAGGGGCTCGCTGTCGGCCTGTTCGGCGGCTCGTTCAATCCGCCTCACGCCGGCCATGCCCTTGTCGCCGAAATCGCGCTCAGACGCCTGGCGCTCGACCAGTTGTGGTGGATGGTGACGCCTGGCAATCCGCTAAAGAGCACGCGTGAACTGGCGCCGCTCGGCGAGCGGCTGCAGCTCTCGGAGCAGATCGCCAAGAACCCGAAGATCAAGGTCACCGCGTTCGAGGCGGCGCATCACGTTCGCTTCACCGCCGACGCGCTGGCGCTGGTCAAGGCGCGCAATCCCGGCGTCGACTTCGTCTGGATCATGGGCGCCGATAGCTTGCGCGATTTCCATCGCTGGCAGCGCTGGCGCGAGATCGTCATGACCTTCCCGATCGCCGTCATCGACCGTCCGGGCGCGACGCTGTCGTTCCTGTCGTCGGTCGTCGCCAAGACCTTCGACTATGCCCGCGTCGACGAAGGGGATGCGCCAAGGCTCGCCCGCATGAAGGCGCCGGCCTGGACCTTCATCCACGGCCCGCGCTCGTCGCTGTCGTCGAGCGCGATCCGCAAGCTGGCCAAGGGTTGAGCCGCTCACCCGGCGATGTCGCTTTTATCGCTTCCTTTGCCCGTTTCATGGGCAATCCTGAGCAGGCATGTCGATCCCCAGGAAACACCGCACCGAAGCCGGGCAGGACCATGAGCCCACGCCGCTGATCGCGATTGCCAGCGTCATCGCATCGATGGCGCTGATCGCCGTAGGCAACGGGCTGATATTTGCCTATATCCCGGTCCGGCTTGGCGCCGAGGGCTTCGATCCGACCTGGGCCGGGCTGATCATCACCGGACTCTCGGCCGGCGGCCTCGCCGGCTGCATCCTGACCGGACCGCTGGTGCGAAGGGTCGGCCATGCCCGCGCCTTCATGGTGCTGTCGGCGCTGATCGCACTGGCCAATGCCGCGGTCGGCGCCGGCCCGCATCCGTTGCTCTGGATCGCTGCCCGCGCGCTCTACGGCTTTGCCATATGCGGCCTGTTCATCGTCGCGCAGAGCTGGCTGAACGATGCCGTTGCCAATGCCATCCGTGGCAGGGTGATGGCGTTCTTCTACGTTGCCTATGTCGCCGGGCTCGGCGTCGGCTATGCGACGCTGGCTTTTGTCGACATCAGAACCGCGGACGCGCCGCTGATCGGCATCGTCTTCACGGCACTGTCGATCCTGCCCGTGGGGTTGACCAGGCTTGCTCAGCCGCCGCCACCGCAAGCGGCCTCGGTGGCGCTCGGCCGGGCCTGGCGGATTTCGCCGGTCGGCGTCGCCGGCATGCTTGCCGTCGGCGGCCTGTCGATGTCGATCGCCGGCTTCGCGCCGATCCATGCCACCGCCAAGGGCTACAGCCAGGCCGACGTCGCCCTGCTGCTTTCGGCGCTGCCGGTCGGCACCCTGATCCTGCAGATCCCGCTCGGCTGGATTTCCGACCGAACCGACCGCCGCTATGTGCTGATCGCCGCGGCCGCGCTCGCCATGGTCGCCGGCCTGCTCGCGCTCGGGTTCGATGGCGGCGCGCTGGCGGCTCTGGTGGTGATCTACATCGTCTGGGACGGCGCCTCGGAATCGATCTATTCGCTGGCCAGTGCGCATGCCGCCGACCGCGCCGGCAAGGATGACCTGGTGGCGCTGTCCAGCTCGCTGTTGTTTGCCTGGTCGCTTTCGGGCTTCATCGTGCCCGGCATCGTGACCGCGCTGTCGGCCGTCTTCGGGACGCAGGCCTTCATCTATGTGGCGATCGTCATCGCCTGTGCCTTCTGCCTGTTCGTGCTTTTGCGCGTGGTGACGACGCGGGCCGTTCCCGCCGCCGAAACCGGCAGTTTCGCGCCGATGACAGCGCAGGCGCCCTTGCCGGTCGAACTCGCCTTCGGACCGGACGAGCAGCCCCGGAACCGGGGCAACTGACTAGAGCGGGATGAGATTAATTTCGGTCATAGCCTGAGTTTTCGAAGTAGT